>DAOURD010000373.1:0-2695 GCA_030625295.1 Desulfobacterales bacterium
TGAAGTAATCCGGGTGGTGGCAGAGAAGTGCAAGGGGAGGTGCCAGTCCATTGCGGGTACGGGCAGCAATAATACCCGTGAAACCATGGAAAGCACCGAACATGCAGTCCGTGTGGGGGCTGATGCAGCCCTGCTGGTAGATCCCTATTACAATGGACCTAGCTCCCTTGAGATACGCAGAGAATATGTGGCCCCCGTGGCAGACAAATTTCCCCAGATTCAGATCATCCCGTACGTCATCCCCGGACGAACGGGAGCCCAGCTCTTGCCCGAAGACCTGGCCATACTACAAAATCAATTTGCCAATGTGAGCACGGTCAAAGAGGCCACAGGGAACATCGAAAACATGAAACGCACTCGGGAATGCTGCGGAGATGATTTCACCATACTGTCCGGTGATGATGATAAGACCTTCACCATGATGACCGACCCTGCCATCAAGACAAAGGGCGTCATCTCGGTGGCCTCCAACATAGCTCCCAAGGCGGTCCAGGATATGACCACACTCATCAGCCAGGGCAACCAGGCTGAGGCAGAAAAACTTCGGGATGCCTTGAAACCTCTCTTCGGCATTGTAACCGTAAAAACTCAGGAGGAGACCCCTTACGGGGCCGTGAGTTGCCGTGCAAGAAATCCTCTGGGCACAAAGACCCTTATGGCGATCCTTGGCATGCCGGTTGGGATATGTCGCCGGCCGCTGGGCAAAATGACAAAGAACGGGGTTGCGGTCGTATTGGAAGCTGGTCGCACGGTATGGAAAAATAACCCTGAAATTCTAAAACCCGTGGCCGATTTCTTTGGCGTAGATATCGAAGCCAGGCTATATGATGAGTCACTCTTGGCAGGGTTGACTTACGATGAATATTAGCGAAGCTTCGCCTCAAACCCTGGCCCAGACTAGGTTTAACAGCTTACCTTAGAATAAGCAAGCATCAGGGCAGGCCGACGAGGCTTCGCGATGCTTGATGCTGGATGCTTGATGCTGGATGGCAAAACCTGTTCCCGACAGGTTCAGGAAAAATAAAAGCTTCCTTTTCAATCCAGTATCGAGTGACCAGTATCCAGTATCTGTCACAGTTCGTAAACAATGTTTGCCACAAAACCTGACTCATTTGTTAAGTTTTGGAGCAGCCCTCCTCCTCCTCCTCCTCTTCCTCAGCAGTAGCGCATAGCCGCCCATATTGAGACCCACCCAGGCGATAGCTCCGATCCTCAAGTAGACCTCATCCAAGTCTAAGTAAATGACCTTTTGCAAGTTGTTCGTGATAAAGGACCCTCCGTAGAGAAGCTGCGGGTCGTAAAGACCATGCAAGTAGTTTTCCACGTGGGTGAGCGGGCAATACCATCCCCCAAGGTTCAGAACGAGGGTAAAGACCAGACCTGCCATGTGTATGAAGGATACCTTGAAATACTTCAATGCCAGGAGGAATCCAAAGAGGATGAAGATGATCCACAAGAGGTGAAGCAGTATTACGAAATCACTCAACAGTTGGTAGACCATCACCGACTCCTCGAGACCATGGCTTTGACTCCTCACAGAAAAATCCTGACCGACCCTTGACGTTCTGTCTGCCGGTATTATCTTTTGCACAACGGATAGAGAATAATTAAACGTCTCGGAATTTCTACAACCTATTGAAATTATAGATATTTATTGGCGCTATTGCAAGTTCGACCAGGGAATAATGGAATGATGGCCCGCCCTGGCGCGACGTCCGCTTATTATAAGCTACCAAGCCGGTAATGCAGGTCTGGGCCAGGGAATATTGGAATGGTGTAGAAGACAAAAAGAGCAATCCGCCTGATGCGGACTTAAACCCAATATGAGCGCAAGGTTGCGCCTGACGGCTTGAAAACATTACACTACGTGTCCATTATTCCATCATTCCACTATTCCAGTTGTGAGCGGAGCGAACTATGTTGGAGGCATTGAGAATTGATTCTGATGATCGATAACTACGACTCGTTTACGTATAATCTCGTTCAGTACCTGGGAGTACTTGGTGTCGATGTGGAAGTGCGACGTAATGATCAAGTTAGCCTGGAGGAAATCGAGGCCATGGCGCCGGAACGACTGGTTATCTCGCCGGGGCCTGGCGTCCCACAGTCGGCGGGAATCATTGTCCCCATGATCGAGCGCTTCTATCAGCGGGTGCCTATCCTTGGTGTCTGCTTGGGTCACCAGGCTGTTGGTGTTTCTTTTGGTGGCCGGGTCGTGCGCTCTGCCCGGCTCATGCACGGAAAGGTTTCCAGGATTTATCACGACGGCCGAGGTGTTTTTCGGGATGTGCCCGATCCGTTTACTGCCACCCGTTACCACTCTTTGGCTGTTGAAAGTGAAAGTCTCCCCTCTTGTCTGGAAATCTCGGCAAAAGCCGAGGACGGCGAGATTATGGGGCTGAGACACCGGGATTACCCTGTACATGGGATACAGTTTCACCCGGAATCCATTCTCACTCAGGAGGGCATGCGTATTTTGCAGAACTTTCTAATTCTTTAGCGGTTTAAAGAGAATAAATTTTAAAGCCTTATCTGTGAGATAAAAAGTTTACTCCACAGGGCAGGCAAACCCAACAAACCCCATAAACCCGACAAACCCGACAAACCCGACAAACCCAATAGGAGGAAATCATGTTGAAGCAAGCTATCCGGAAAGTGGTTGACCGCTCAAACCTAAGCGAAGAAGAGATGGAAG
>DAOURD010000194.1:0-4321 GCA_030625295.1 Desulfobacterales bacterium
GCTTAAAATAAAGGTTCTCGATGAAGGCTGGAAGCGGCGCTTTCCAGGGCTCTTGCTTGTGATTTGCGATTTTGCCAAACTTCTCTTCGGTGAATTCCATCATAAAGGCTCGGGAGATAAGATCATGGTTCGGATCAGAAAGCTCATGGCGCTCGCACAAAGTCAGAATCAGCATGAGGCGGAAGCCGCGATGGCCAAGGCTCACGAACTCATTGCGAAATACAACGTAGACGTTTTAGCCCATGAGGAAAATCGGAATTTTGTCAGCGTCTTCGTTGGCAAGCCCGCTCTGCGGCATTTTCGCGAGGAGTATGCCCTGGCTTGTTTATTGACGGATTTTTATTTTGTTGAGGGGATCTGGGTGTCTGCCTATGTGGTGGACAAGGGCAAAATGGGAAACGTCTTGGAAATCAGCGGAACAATACAAAACATAAAGATAGCCCATTATGTCTACGATTTTGTCCAGCAATCTATTAATTCGCAATGGGATGAATACAACAAAGACAATGGGTTAAACCGATATCGAAAGACCGACTTCGCTATGGGAATTATTCAAGGGTTTGGTTCCAAACTGAAATTACAGACCGAGAGGAAGAGCAAGGTTAACGATACCTGCCCGCTCGTGCCCTGTCCGCCTCGCTCCGCCCGTCCGCCATCGGCTCCGCCTCAGGCGAATGCCGGGCGGGCTTGGCAGGAGGGCGGGCCTCGCAGTGGCACCTGCCCGCCATTGCCATGCATGCCAGCATATAGGCCGTATACTGTGCCAGGCGATGGCAGGCGGGGGCGGGAGCGTGCGCTCATCAAGATTGAAGACCCTTTACTGAAGGAATATGCAGGATACAAATATCCCCGCACTCTTAGCATCAGTGGAAAGGCTTTAAGTCACGATCACAACGTACTGAAAGACGGGGTGAGTGTTGGCAAGAAACTCGTGATTTCCAAAGGGATAACGGAGAGAGGAAAGAGCAGAAGACTTCTCATAGAAGACAAAAACGCTGAATCTGATTGAGAAGAAGGATCGCTTTTTCCAAGACTTCCTCGCGGAATCCGGATGCTTCCGCTTCAGAAAGCAGTTTTTCCCTAGAGATCCTCATCCAACCTCCGCCCAAGACTGCCGGAGGATTTCCTCGGGAACTACAAGGTTCCATTCCGCAACCAGGCGTCTCGGAGCCTTGCCGGTGCGCGCCAGGCAATGAGGTTGCTTTGGAAGGATTCCTGCCCATTGTCACGCAGCGCCTTGGGGACGCGCACTCCACGAAAGCGGTGCGAACGGAATGTCACCGGGCGTGATGCTCTTTTTGTCAGGTACAGGAACTGCTCGTGGACAGAGTAGGCCTTTCCGTGGAACTCCAGGGCCGTGTGATAGGCGAGAACCGCGTCGTCGGCCATCTTTGCCGCAAGCAGATAGGGATCCACCGGACACGCCTCGGGATCCACACCTGGAGGAACTGTGATATACAGGCCCCGGCGAACACGCAGGATGCGCCCTGTTCGCTTGTAGTACGACAAAAGGGACTCCCGTGTCTTAACACTGCGTGGTTCCTCTGCGTCGAGAAACGCGACGAACTCAGCGTGGGTGAAAACCGGTCTTCTGGCAAAAAAATCTCGGAGTTTCATCTGCCACCTGTCGCTTGACACTAATAATCGCTACCCCTAAAAATATTAGATGTTTTGCTTATTTTTGTCAAGACCAGATTGGGCTGCTCATCAGCGTAACCCTCGCTCATCATGAACCCTTTCTGGGACACACTGAACAACTGTAGGTTAGAGGATTTTTCGCTTTGTGTTTAGAGCTTCCCCTTCCACGAATTTGCCCATAACATAGAGCCTGATTTTCCGACTTCTTGGGAACTCCTTGCCTACAAGGGTCTTGAGCGATTTTTTCAGCTTTTCCGGCTTTATGCGAAACCTCTCCTTGAAATATCCGTTCTCGATGACCAAGAGGTCCTCTTCATTTATCTTAGCGACGATGATCGACCTGTTACGCTTGTAAGTCTGCAGGTCCAGGTAGTGGCCCAGAGGGAGCTTTTTTAGCCTTTCGCAAACAGTGGAACTTAGTTCGCTTCGCTCACAATTGGCCCGCCCTGGCGCGACAGAAGTTGGACAATGCCTCTGAAAGAAAAACCCGGTCTGGGCCAGGGAATAATGGAATGTTGGAATACTGGAATATTGGGTTAAGACCCGCCTGCCTCGCAAGCCCGTCTGCCTCGCAAGCTTGGCGAGCGGGCAGGCTTGGCGAGCGAGCAGGCTTGGCGAGCGAGCAGGCTTGGCGAGCGAGCAGGGGAATAAAAACAATTTAGAAATGATTTTTTTCGGCCTTTTGTCCCCAACATTCCACTATTCCACTATTCCATCATTCCATATTGATGGCACAGAAAATTGCCACTGAAAGATATTATGATTACAACGAGTTGTAGAAATTCCGAGACGTAGGAACTGAGCTATGAATTGGGACACGTTTGTTGATGTCTTATTGAATATCTTGCATACCCAAACCGGGCTTTTCAATCTTCATTACAAGCTCGTTATCATGTGGGGGATCGGCCTGTTCTTTATTTATCTGGCAGTAGCCAAGAAATACGAACCCTTGCTTTTGCTGCCCATAGGTTTTGGAATCTTCATTGTTAATTTTCCCCTCACCCCCCTTATGGGCTTCGATGCCCATGGCAAACGAGAACTCTTCAACATATTCTATCATTACGGTGTGGAATGGGAGGTTATCCCATGCCTCATATTCCTGGGACTCGGTGCCATGACCGATTTCGGGCCCCTCATTGCCAACCCGAAAACCTTGGTTATTGGAGCCGGTGCTCAACTCGGTGTGTTCGTGACATTCCTGGGGGTCCTCCTTTGCGGATTTACCATGAAGGAAGCTGCATCAGTAGCGATTATCGGAGGGGCTGACGGACCTACAACGATCTATCTAACGGCCAAGCTGGCACCCAATCTCCTTGGGGCCAATGCGCTTGCGGCATATTCGTATATGGCCCTGGTCCCGTTGATTCAACCCCCGATCATGAGGTTAATGACCCGTAAGGAAGAACGAAAGATCGTCATGAAACAGCTCAGGCCTGTGTCGAAGCTTGAAAAGATATTCTTTCCTCTCATCGTAGCAGGGATCATTGCGCTTTTGATCCCTGCAGTAACCCCTTTAATGGGGATGTTCATGCTGGGCAACTTTATGCGGGAAAGTGGCGTTGTAGACAGACTGGCCGGGTCGGCACAAGGCTCTCTTATGAATATTGTCACCATATTTCTGGGTATCTCCGTGGGCGCGACCATGCAGGCTGAAAAGTTTCTCACGGCCAAGCCGTTACTCATCTTTACTTTCGGACTCATCGATTTCGCTATTTGCACCATGGGAGGCATCCTAACGGTAAAGATCATGAATGTTTTTCTTAAGGAAAAGATGAACCCCCTCATCGGCTCAGCAGGAGTTTCTGCAGTCCCTATGGCAGCACGCGTTTCACAGACAATAGGGCAACAGGAAAATCCCAACAATTTCTTGCTTATGCACGCCATTGGGCCGAATCTGGCTGGTGTCATCGGCAGTGCCTCGGCAGCAGGCATGCTTATCGCCATGTTTGGTTGACAGTTTTCTATTTCTCGCAGAGCCCTCAGAGACACGGAGTTCTTTGAGCTGAATTCCTGAGAGGAATTCAACTCAAACTGCCATCCTGCTGTCGCACGATTTTTGCGGGATTTAGACGCCCCGTAAGGGGCTGATTGTTTGGCCTGATTTTTCCCTCCCTGCCCTGTTAAATGTAGTATCCTATTTAACCGGGGTCAAAAAATAAGGCCAAAGAAATATTATCTCGGCGATCTCTGTGTGCTCGAGCGACCGAAGGAAGCGGGCGAGAAATCCCGTAATCAAAAAATAAAAGGATATTGCCATGGAAACTATTGACTGGAACTATGCTATTTCTACATTGCTCATACGCTTTGTCGGAATATTCGTTGTCCTTGGCATCCTCCAAGTAGTGATGCAGATCACTGGCAGGGTTTTCGCCTACCTGGATGCCAAGAAGGATATGGAGAAGGGGCTGACCCAAGAAGAAGCCGCCGCTGTGGCCATGGCGCTCTACATGTATAAAAAGACCGAGTAGGGACACGGTATCCAAAAAGCTAATAGGCTCCGGGCGGGTGACGAGATGCCGGATACTTGTTACTGGATACTTTATTTCTGATACTTGGTTTCTTGATGATCAATATTTTCAGGCCCACCAAATCTGAAGGCTGCATCTACAACCCATTAGCCACAAATCAGTGACTGGCATCAAGTATCCAGTATCCAGTATCCAGTATCCAGTATCCAGTATCC
>DAOURD010000161.1:0-4677 GCA_030625295.1 Desulfobacterales bacterium
TGTTGGATCACAGTGGTAGTCGGCCTTTTTTCCATGGATGTTCAGGTTGAAATGCGGTCCACTTGGAAATCCGTTGCTCTTTTCAATGACATCTTGCGGTTTGCCTGCCATGGCTGTTGAAACCCCGAGAACCAGTGTCGCCACCAGCAGAACTGATACCGTACCTATCGCAATTCGTTTCATCTCTTACCTCCTTGTCGCTATCTAACGAGTTTCTTTGTAAATGTTTCGAATTTTCAAATAACTGACTTTATCACCTCCTTTGCATATCGATATCCCCTCTAGTATTTTTGCATAAAGTCACCCGCAGTTGTTTCACGCGGATATTTTCGCTCAAAGTGACTTCCAGTAAAACCAGCAAGGTTTGTACCAAACTTGATATCGCCCTATTATTAGAGACTTATCCCGCTACTTCCAAAGCTCAATTACTCATTTGTAATACCAGTGGAAAAACATTGTGTAAGTCATTTGGAAACGGATTCTGCGATAACTCACCCGTCATTTCATAGGCATTCTAGGACGAATTTGAGAACCATTTAGAGAAATTGCCTCAAATATGGCGCGAAAAGATGTGATGGGTTCAGGGTTATGAGCGTGCTATACGAATCCTCCACAAAGCTATTCCGGGAAAGTGAATTCAGCTTCACGGAGCAACACTGCTCAGCAATGGAGTCAAATCATAACGTTTGTCAATCTCTTGGGCGAAATTCCGGTGAACCGATAGTCTGGGAACCGTTATCAGAGGACAGGACCGAAAAATTGAGACTGGAACCGTGGTGGGTTATCTCGGAGACAGGGCACTTTTTAGTGGAAAAGTTGTGATGTCGTTTAGAAACCTAAAAAATTCGGGCTATTAAATAGTACACATAAATAGCAGAGAGTTGTGTTTTGGAGAGCCTGCCTTCCGATAAAGATACATGACAGGTATTTATGAGCTGGAAATTTGTTTTTTGAGTGGAGATGGACGAATGAGATCTTTATCCCCCAGATCCTGATCCTCCGGTCGCAGAATGATGAGATCTATACTCTCACATTCCATTTGTGGAATGCAGAGTTATGTAGATGCTTCGCCCAGATGGCTCATACGCAATCGCATACAACATATGGGGACCATCGGAAAAAAGGCAGGGCCATTTTGGCCCTGCCTGCTCAAAAACTAATGTTTACTCAAATCAATTCGCTCAATAGATTCAACGCCTCCAATTGCATTAAATATTGTTGTCTATTGATGTTCTTCTGCAGGCGGTGCCTCCTCAGGGGGAGTAACCTCCTCAATGGGTGCAGGCGGTGCCTCCTCTCTCTCCTTGCAGCTCAGGAATATTACCAGGGTAGACACCAAGAATAAACAAAGTATCACTGTCAGAAACTTCTGCATTTCTGGCCACCTCCTTTGTGAGGGCCATCGAAAGTGTCCCGAAATATTGATATTCGAGCACTTTTCCCATCTGATAGAAGGGAACGGTTCGTTCAGAATCCTGAGTAAACCACAAATCTCTAAGTGTCACGGATGCCCCCTTCTCACATGTTTGTTGAGTTTTTTTATCGCCTACGGTCTAAATGCTACGAACTATATCACCTCCTTTCTTGAAAAATAACAAAAGGTAGCCCACCGATCCTACATTGAATTGCCGTTACCGATACTTACCCCATCCCCAAATGAAATATGGATATCACATCCCGTCTCATTTGGGAACCAAAAAGAGGCTCTAAAGATCTCTGTTTGATATCTATGGCTCAGAACAAGGGTTGTTAAAACACAGATGTCCTTGCAATATCACAACTCAAGCCTTTGCCAAGTCTGGTAAAGCTTCCTTGCACGATCTATGGTCGCCTGCCAGACGATATTAGCATAGGTTTGTAATGGATATCACCAATTTTGTCAAGTTCTGGGCTAGGATTTGGGTCAACCGACAGCCTGGATGGGGGGTTTCGGGGATGAGACCGAAAAATTGAGGCTGGAGTCAGATCGTGTTACCCACGAGATTCGATGCTTTCCCTGGACAAAAGTCAAGATTTGATCAGGAAACCTAAAAATTTAGACTTTCCAATAGGTTGACATGATAGCAGCAATCAACACCGGGGTCAGGTGGTTGCCTACCTAAATATGGACCGCATTCGCTTACGTCCGCCCCAAAAAAGAAAAGGCGGTTAAGAAAATAATCTCAACCGGCTTTAGTTCTGATTGGAACAAGCTACTGATTTATTTATAACGTCCCGCTTTTCCTATTAGTTCTGATCTGATGCCTTGAGCAGGGCATCCAGGTTGGGACTGTCGAGGCACAGTGGAATATCAACAGCGCCCTGAATTGTTTCCACGAGCCATGGGAGATAGTTTATTTCCTTTCCTGCGGCCCCCTTGACTGCAAGTCATAAACAAATCCACTGGCCAACGGTTTCCGCCGCTCGACCGGCACCGAAGTGCTCGGTGAAGATGCGAAAATAGTAAAGTTCCTCCTTGCTGCGAACTATGGGGTACTCGGCTTGCGCCTCAGCCAGCTCCCCATCGGTGATGGCCTCTTCAAAATAAGCTGGCAGCAGGCTGGCCGTACCAGATCCCTGGGAAAATTCCTGTTTGAGCCGCCAGACGAGGCTTTCAGGCAGCAGCCCTTCGTAGGCCTTTCTAAAGATCCACTTCTCGCTTTTCTCCTCTCCGTCTGGTTTTTGTTTGTATTCAGGAGGGACGGCCAACGAATAACTGAACAGATCTCCGGATATCAGAGGAGCCACCACCCGCACGCTGTTACACTGGTTCATCCGATCCAGCCGCAATGCCGCGTTGTTGTGCAAAAACCCGATACATTCCATCTGCCGGGCGAACAGCTCTTCAAGTGGAAAATTCTTGAGGTACGTGTACCCGCAAAACACTTCATCGCCGCCTTCACCGGAAAGAAGCACCTGGATGCCCTGCTCTCCGGCGTATCTGGAGATGAGGAAATTGGACACCGCGCTTCTAACCAGCGATGGATCAAATGACTCAAGATAGTAAATGACCTCTGGCAAGACCTCCAGAATCTGATTCAGGTCCACCATGACCTCATGATGGTCTGAGTCGATATGGATGGCCATGACCCGGGCGTTCCGGATATCGGTGCTCTCTCCTACACCGAGGGCAAAGGTCTTCAATCGTGCATCTTTTCCGTACTTTTCCCTGTATGCCTCGCTGGCCAATAAGGCGATCACACTGCTGTCAATCCCCCCGCTAAGGAGGCTGCCCGTTATAAAACGGAAATCCACCCGGCTGCGGAGGCTCTGTCGGATCTTTGCCCTGATATCGTCTGTCATTTTATCCACGTCGGTATGCAGGACCTCTGGGGGGGCCTTGGGCAATTGTGCGAACTGGGTCAAATGGCCGCGGCGGTCCATGTAATGCCCGGGCGGAAATTCATAGACCTCTTCTGTGACCTCGATGATGCTCTTGAGTTCAGAGGCGAAATACAGGGTCTTGTCTTTCCACCCATAATAGAGAGTTTTTATACCCAGTAAGTCCCTGGCTCCAAAAAGCTCGTCCCCGTCTGAAATCACGAAGGCAAAAATGGCATCGTCTAAATGCTGGAGCATACCCGTGCCGTGGTGTCGATATAGATCGAGTAAGAGCCGTTCCTCCCTGAATGTGCCATCCGGGATGCCGTAGGATCCGGCTTGTTCATCCCAATTGCCCACCTGGCCGTCGTAGCAGATTCTTAAATTAGGATTCCGGGGACTTGATACGGGAATATTGATATCTTCCGGAGCTGAAGCAGCGTCGGCTTCGAGGTAGTTCTGGGCCATGATGATTCCATTATTTTCGAACATCCCTGAGACATCCGGGCCCCGATGTCTGATTTTCCGGAACATGGAATTCACATTGTCATGATCCGGCTTACCGTAAGCTATTACCAATCCGCTCATGTCAAACTCCTGTAGTTCTGCTATTTCCGAATCTCAAATACCCCGACAAGGCTGTGTCCCATTCCTGTTCCGGGCTGCATATCCATCTCCAGCTTGCGAAGCGAATAGCCGAGATGCGATTCGATCACATTGGCGCGAACATCTCCCCATTTGAGCCACGCCACTCCCTCGATAAGCCTTCGCATGCTATGCATTGCCTCCTTCAGGGGCTCCGGATAAAAGGAGAGCACATCAGGGACCGTACGCATATTCTCCGTCTCTGATTCGTACTCACTGAGCAAGGAGATGGTATATTGTATCAACGTGTTACAGGACATGAAGAACATTTCAAAAAAGTTATTGAGGTATCCAAAATCCTGAATGGGCACGTAGTCCACCAGAAGGCTTTCCAGGTCAGTACGCATATATCCCTCGAAGAGGGAGTTTACCTGTGTGCGCAGCTTTGGACAGTTCTTATTGTAATCACCCGTATCCGTATGCCTGCCGATCAGTATGGAGCGATCGAAGAATGCCAGGGGCTTGATCTCTGCCCCTGATTCCCTGGCTGCCTCATCCATAATCCGCATGATCTCATCCCGCGTTATGATGCGTAAAGGAAAAACCGCGACCTCAGCCTGGTCCCGCATTCCTTCCGGGTAAATGTAAGAAATACGATAATCCATAAAGTACTCTTGATCCGGCGGATAATGCCAGAGGTCCTGCCATTCATAGGAATATCGGCCCAACCAGTCTCCCAAAAAAAGGGCTTTCGCCGAAGCGTGCCTGCATATATCCGAGATGATCTTCACG
>DAOURD010000340.1:0-2972 GCA_030625295.1 Desulfobacterales bacterium
TCTTCCTCTCCGTCATTTAAGCCAGGAATAATAAGTGTTGTTACTTCTACCCACACATCGAGTTCTTTCATTAGTTGAATCGTTTTAAGCACCGGCTTGAGGCGCGCTCCACAGAGATCCTTGTAAGCCTTGTCAGTAAACACCTTTAGGTCGATATTAATGGCGTCCAGGTATGGCGCAAGCTGGCGTGCAGCGTCGGTGCTCATATACCCATTACTTACAAACACGTTTTTTATTCCTTCCTCTTGAGCCAGGACAGCGGTATCATAGGCAAATTCGTAAAAGATAGTTGGTTCGGTATACGTGTAGGCGATTGTTTCGCAGCCAGCACCTTTTGTGGCCACGACAACCTCTTCGGGCGTGCGATCCTGGCCGATGATTTCCCCCCCGTGTTCATGGGGATACTGAGAGATATGAAAGTTCTGACAATGCTTACAGTGAAAGTTGCAACCCACAGTCGCAATGGAAAAAGCCCTTGAGCCGGGCAGGAAATTGAACAAAGGCTTTTTCTCTATGGGATCAATATCCTCGGCAACGACCTTGCCATATACGAGACTGTAAAGCTTTCCGTCTCGGTTTTCCCTCACGCCGCAAATGCCCCTTTCCCCCTCTTTGATCTTGCACCGGTGATTGCAGAGATTACAACGAACCTCGCCTCCCGGAAGGGGCGTGTACAACATAGCCTCTTTCATCTGGCCCTCCCTTATAATGGGCGCTATTTCCCCACATCGAGGGAGTCTCCCCACAACCCGTGGATATTGCAGTAGGCCAGGGTATGGAAAGACTTAAAATCCCCGATCTGGTTAACCTGATTTTATCCTCCCTGCATAATTTTTGCAACCACTTGGTTGTACGCTTTTGTTACCTCTGAATCCGGATATTTTTCCATATACGACTCTCCTGCGTCAGCACACTGCACCATTTTAGGGTCCAACGGGATTCGACCCAGGAAGGGGATATTCATGGCCATGGCGGTTCTGAAACCGCCTCCGGTACCGAACAAATCAATGGACTTCCCGCAGTGGGGACACGCAAAACCGCTCATATTTTCTATCAATCCAAAGACTTCCATCTTAACAGTCTTGCAAAAATTGATCGATCTTCTGACGTCATCCAAACACATCTCCTGGGGCGTGGTCACAATGATCGCCTTGGCATCTGGGATGGTTTGCGCAACGGTGAGTGGCTCATCTCCCGTTCCAGGCGGTGAATCGAGGATGAGATAATCCAACTTTCCCCATTGTACGCCAGAGATAAACTGCCGGATGACTTGCAGCTTCAGAGGCCCCCGCCAGATCACGGCCTTATCCGGATCTCCGGCCATTGATCCAACGGACACCACTTCCAGGTTTTCTGAATAAGGCTTGGGTTTTATTCGTCCATCAACACTAGCCTCAAGAACCCCATTGAGACCCAGTATTCTGGGAATGTCAGGGCCATGGAAATCTACATCCATAAGGCCCACCCTGGCCCCCTGCCTTGAAAGGGCCATGGCCAAATTAGCGGCAACGCTTGTCGTGCCAACACCCCCTTTGCCGCTCATGACCAGGAATTTGTCTTTGATTAAGGATAAGGAGTCTTTAATGATCTGATCCTGTGCGGCCATGGCCGCCTCCCGTTCAGACAAAGGGCTGTCGCCTTTCTTTTTCTTGCTAATATGGACAGTCTTGGCCATATAAAAAGCTCCTATAGATTCTATAGATAATGTTCTTGGCCCAAATGAGAGTATATTTCTTGTCGCTCCAGTTCTGGCGGTCTCTCGTGAAGCCCTGGGGTGTTATAAAAAATGTGTCTTGCATCCAGAAATCCACTTTTCTGTAGATATCTGAGCTCTAAACTCAAAGTCCCGCATGATACTATTGCAATATCTGAAAACGATACCTGACCCATCACACCCCTCCGTTATCTAAACAGAGAACATCCATCTATTTGACAAGGTGATATTTCTATTGTAAATAACATTCATCTTGGCGGTTTTTAAACGCTTTGTTAAATGGAGCTAATATGAAGGTTGCAGTCACATCAAAGGGAAAAACCTTGGATGCTGAGGTTGAACCGCGGTTTTCACGTAGTCCGTTTTTTGTTATCGTGAATACCGAAACCGGGGACTTCAAGGCCTTTGAAAACCCCGGAGCCTCAGCCAAAGATGCTGCTTCCGTTAAGGCTGTGAAATTCTTGATTGATAAGGGGGCCAAGGCCATAATAACAGGGAACCTGGGACACAACGCGTTTGTGATAATTCAGGACACACCCCTTAGGGTCTATTTGTGCGGCGGAGGAACCATACGTGAAGCCATTGCAGATTTCAAGAAACGCAAATTGCTCCGCGCAAAGAAGCCTTCTGTTGGATTCAAAGAGGGGCTTAAAAAAATAGTATGGTAATCTTTCCTTCGAAAACCTCCATTTTTCCCGTGAGGCCCTGTTATTATCAATGTTTGCAATATTCCCGTCTATGAGCCACTGAGCTTTCATGCAAGTCACATAGTGAGTGAGCAGACTTCATTTGCATCTCGGCGCACTTCATGTCAAAACCCCAGGCCAAAAAGGGCGGCCCCTATTGCAACCCCAAAAGCAAGATTAAATACCTTGATAAGGATAGAATCTTTGATGCTGTAGGAAAGCAGTGGGAGCATGCCATGGCCATCCTGGACAAATGATGCGGTGAAAAGCACCGAAAAGGGCACCAGTCCTTGCGCATACATCATCACGAATATCAGATGCGGCCCCGACTCAGGAACCATTCCAATTAAGGCGCCGATCAGAAGTACCCACATCATGTGCTCCCGGATAAAGGCATCCAGGTTCCAGAAGGCCAAACCCCAATGTACAAAGAATAGGGCGCCAAAGGTCCACAAGAAAACACGAAAGAGGTGCTTCTTGATGATGTGATCCCAAATGTGAACGTGCAGGTAATGTTCAGAGCAAACCGCAGCAATATATAAGGAGCACACTGAAAGGCCTATAAACGTGGT
>DAOURD010000132.1:0-5134 GCA_030625295.1 Desulfobacterales bacterium
TAATAGACATATCAATCTTTGGTGATTGCCCAAGGGAGTATCCCGAAAGGGCCCCGATCTCCTTTATGATGGGCATGAACAGATCAGTCTCATAGTTGTTGGTAACCCCATGGATCACTGCTGCAATGCGCTCCAGACCCATGCCTGTATCAATGCTCGGTTTTGGAAGGGACGTCATCCTGCCGGCTTCATCCCGGTTGAATTCCATAAACACCAGATTCCAAAGCTCCAGGTAGCGATCACAGTCACAACCGACCCTGCATTCCGGTCGCCCACAACCGATCCCCTCACCCTGGTCTATAAGTATCTCTGAGCAAGGACCGCAGGGACCTGTATCGCCCATGGACCAGAAATTGTCTTTTTCCCCGAGGCGAACGATCCGGTGTTCAGGAATCCCTGTGTGGCTGGACCAGAGCCTGTGAGCCTCATCGTCTTTTTCGTACACCGAGACCCACAGTCTATCTTCAGGGATGCCATATCCCCTTGTCACAAGATCCCAGGCCAGTTCAATGGCCCGCTCCTTGAAGTAATCTCCGAAAGAGAAGTTTCCCAGCATCTCAAAAAACGTGTGATGGCGGCCTGTGTGTCCTACATTCTCAAGATCATTGTGTTTGCCACCTGCCCGAACACACTTTTGAGAGGAGGCTGCCCGCACATAAGGGCGCTTGTCCTCCCCTAGAAAGGTTCGCTTGAACTGAACCATACCGGCATTCGTGAAAAGCAAGGTAGGATCATCATCAGGCACCAGCGATGAGCTCTTCACAATCGTATGGCCCCTTTGCTCAAAATAGGCCAGGAATTTATTGCGCAGATCATCTCCAGTCATGTCGTTATTCGTTATTCATTATTCGTGAATCGTTTCTGGCTGATGCCTGATGCCGGATGCCAGCACGAAATATCATGCATCAGGTATCAGGTATCAGGTATCAGGCATCGGGTCGCCGCATCCGGCATCGCTCACTGCTTACTCCCTTTTCCCCGATCAGCCACTGCTTCGGACTCAGCGGATTCTTCTTTTGCCAATCCAAGGGCCTTACTCACCTTCTCCAGGATACGAGCAGACACATCAGGGTTTTCCTTCAAGAAGCTCTTGACATTCTCCCTGCCCTGTCCAATCCGTTCCTTGTCAAAGGAGTACCAGGCCCCGCTTTTGTCGACGACATTGGTTTGAACCCCCATGTCAAGAAGGTCGCCGGCAGTCGAGATCCCGTCGCCGTACATGATGTCAAATTCTGCGTCTTTGAAAGGGGGTGCCACCTTATTCTTCACCACCCTCACGCGCGTGCGGTTGCCGATGACCTCCTGCCCGTCCTTGATGCTTCCGATCCTGCGGATGTCAAGCCTGACCGAGGAATAGAATTTAAGCGCATTCCCCCCTGGCGTGGTTTCAGGATTGCCAAACATCACCCCGATCTTCATCCGAATCTGATTGATAAAGATAACCGAGGTCATCGATTTGCTGATACTGGCGGTCAGCTTCCTCAGGGCTTGTGACATAAGCCTGGCCTGCAGGCCCATGTGGGTATCCCCCATCTCCCCTTCAATCTCTGCCCTGGGCACCAGGGCCGCCACCGAATCAATAACCAAGACATCCATGGCCCCGCTACGAACCAGGACCTCAGTGATCTCCAGGGCCTGCTCACCAGTATCTGGCTGGGAAACCAGCAGTTCGTCGCAGTTTACCCCCAGCCTTCTGGCATACATCGTGTCCAGGGCGTGCTCGGCATCGATGAACGCCGCGATACCGTCCTGCTTTTGTGCCTCGGCTACGATGTGAAGAGCCAGGGTAGTCTTGCCCGAGGATTCAGGACCAAAGAGCTCTACAACCCGCCCTCGCGGGATACCTCCGACCCCCAGAGCGCAGTCCAGGGCAAGCGATCCGGTCGGAATAACCGGGACGTCCGCAACCACCTGGCTGCCCAACTTCATTATGGAACCCTTGCCGAACTGGCGTTCTATCTGTCCCATGGCCAGTTCGACCGCCTTCTCCTTATCCATGGATATGCTACCCATAAATACCCCCCCTCATATCAATTGCGGAATGTGGATTGCGGATTGCGGATTTTTTGAATCCGAAATCACCAAGAATTGTAGAAATCCCAAGACATTTGATAGGGCCTCAGCACCCACTGATGTTCAGACAACAATTTCCAGATTCTTACGCACATCAAGTTTGTTGAGTCTATTGGGTTCATCGGGTTAGTTTAAACACAAGAAACTCAACAAAAGCACTCGAGATGAGGTTTTGGTCAAATCCGCAATCCGAAATCGAAAATCCGAAATGCTATAGTGCCACCTCTGCCAGCCTGCTATAGACTGCACCGCTGGGGCGCAGTTCACTTTGAAAAAGGACCACCGATTCCGCCGTGAAAGACTCTGTTCGAAACTCTCCCAATGCTTGCAATGCCTTACCCAGCTTGGCCCGGTCCAGACGACCTTTTACGCGGCCTATCGTAAGATGTCCCTTGAAAGGTCGCTTCTCCTTCGGAAACCCGAGGCCGCTGAGCTGGGATTCCAAATCCCTTTGAAGGGCAAGCAGAACCTCTCCGTCCCCGGATATCCCTACCCAGACGACGCGCGGGCGCTTGAGGTCCGGAAAAACACCAATGCCCTCTGCTCTCAGGGTAAAGGGCGAAAAGGCCTTCGCTGCTCGCCCCATCGCGGCACGGATTCTCTCTACATCATCCCTATGAATATCTCCCAGGAACTTCAGGGTCAAGTGCATGCCTTCCTTCCGGACCCATCTGATCTTAAGACCTGATCCCCGAAGTGTGTCCTGTGCTTTCGCAATGGCTTGCAGAACAGGTTCCGGCACATTGATGGCTATGAAAGACCGTATCTTTTCACCCATGTTCCGTACAGCAAGCAGTATTCGGTTAAATAGTTAAATAGTTGAGTGGTTACCCATTCAACCACTCAACCACTCAACCATTCAACCACTCAACTAAATGCTCCCGTATCTGCATGAGGGCTTGCTCTGAAGCCTTCTGTTTGATCTCTCCTCGACTACCTCCAAAGAGATATTTCCAACACTCCACATCCTCGTTCCAGGCCAAGGCCATGTAAACCGTGCCAACCGGTTTTTCAGGCGTACCGCCTGTGGGACCGGCAATCCCGCTGACCGATAGGCCCAGGTCCGTCCCTGCCAGCCGCTTGATGCCGGTTGCCATGGCCCGGACGCACGCCTCGCTCACAGCCCCGTGTTCTTTAATCACCTGCTTGGGGACTCCCAGTAGTTCAATCTTGGAACGATTGCTATAGGTCACCACCCCCCTTTCCAGATAATCCGAACTGCCGGAGATATTGGTCAGCCGATGGCAGATCAGCCCCCCAGTGCACGATTCGGCCACCGCAATGGTCATTTTCTGAGAAAGTAGCAGCCCAGCCACTTCCTGTTCGAGTGAATTGTTCTCCATTGTTTGTAACACGCAGTCGGCAAAGTGGACCTCTGAACTTAGGCTGCTATCCAGAACATATCACCTTATTACGGGATGTTAAGTGTAATACTTAAAGCAATACTTAAAATAGTCGAATAGCCAATCTCAAGGCAACATTGGCATAAATACCTGCAAGGATGTCATCGCCGACTACACCCCACCCACCCGGCAATTTCGTTTCCAGCCTCCTGATGGGAAAGGGCTTGGCAATATCCATGAGCCTAAAGAGAAAAAAACCAATCACCACACTCTTGACGTTCCAGGGTATCAAAAACAGAGTCACCAACAAACCGGCTATCTCATCTATGACAATCAAGCTGCTGTCTTTTTTCTTGAATACTTTTTCTGCTTCACCTGACATCCATACGGCAAATCCTGTAAACAGGCCAAGGAAAAGAATTCCATGAACCAGACCGAGCCTCGAAAGAAGATAGCAGAGAGGAATGGCAACCAGAGTACCAAAGGTACCGGGTGCAACGGGCGTATATCCTGCGTAACAGCCTGTTGCCATCAGAACCACACATTTTTCTCGAATCCTACGCAAAGCTATGTTTGATTGCGGAATCCTACGTCGTCTCCTTCACAATAGTCTCATACACTACCTTCAGAGGCACCTTCTTCTCTAAGGCAATCTTTTTGCAGTCTTCATATTCGGGTGCCACAGAAACCCTGCCTGTGGGACCTGAGATCTCCTTTACACGCACCTTGCCATAAGAAGTGGTGGCCTCTTTGACCTTTCGTGGGAGTTTTGATCGCTCTGCCCGATAATGCCGCACCCCGGTGGCTGTGGTCTCTGAAAGAATCCGCTGTACCACGGTCTCTCGGTCAGTCTCCTTGCATATAACCTGCACCATGGTCCCGGGTCGGTTTTTCTTCATAAAAACCGGGATCAAGACCACATCAAGGGCCCCATCTTCAAAGAGTCTCTCCATGACAAAGCCAAATATCTCGGGATTCATGTCATCTATGTTGGTCTCAACGACTGTCACGCAATCTGCCTCACACGCAAAATCGGGCTCCCCACGCACAACCCTGAGCAGGTTTGGCATTTCTTTCAAATCACGGCTCCCCACGCCGTAACCGACCTGTCGAATCAGCATTTTGGGCATTGGGCCGAAATCTCGACAAAGCGTCGTAAGAATCGCAGCGCCGGTGGGTGTAACCAGTTCGTGGGAAACTCCCGTGCCGTAGACCGGCACGCCATCAAGAAGGGCCAGTGTGGCGGGGGCTGGAACGGGAAGTCTCCCATGCTGGCAGGTGACAAACCCTTTGCCCACTGGAATCTCTGAAGCGAAGATCTTGCCAATGCCAAGCCATTCCACACCAAGAGCAGCCCCCACTATATCGACAATAGCATCCACGCCCCCCAGTTCATGGAAATGGACACTCTCTTTGGGGCAGTTGTGGATAGACGCCTCAACTTCGGCCAGCCTGCCAAAGGTCTTAAGGCTTAAGCCTTTCACCGCGTCCGGGAGGGGGCTGTTGTCGATAAGAAACCTTATATCTTGATAATTCCTGGCATGTTCGTCTTTATCCTCAACCACCACCTTGACCTGCCGGCCGTGAATCCCCATCCGGGCAGCCGTGCTGACCTCCAAGTGGAAGGCCTCAAGGGGCATGTTGCGGATATTCTCTTCAATAAAATCCCCTGGAACCCCCAGATGAATCAAGGCTCCAAGAATCATATCGCCGCTGAT
>DAOURD010000249.1:0-3801 GCA_030625295.1 Desulfobacterales bacterium
AAGGAGGACTGAGACAACTACCAAAAGGCTCACAACATAGCGTAGCTTCCCCATCCTGACAAACGCCTTCATGATACAGCCCTCCCTAATATCTTTTCAGCAATCGTCCCGGAAAAAACCCCTATCTCTTTTTCCAGTCCGCGTCTTGCATCCTCGGCATCTTTCGCAATCTGGGCGCGCACAGCCTCCAATTCTGCCTGGGCCTTCCGGTTGATTTCATCGGTGAGCCGCTTTTCCTCTTCCTGGCCGGTTTGCTTCAGGGCCTCTTTCTCCTGAACCCCCTGCCCCCTGGCCTCAGAGATCCTTGCTTGAAAAGCCTGATCGCTTTCGGAAGCATCCCGTTCAAGGCCCTCAATACCCTCCTTGTAACCCTGGATCTTTTTCTTTCTTTCGATGAGTATCTGGCGGATAGGTTTGTAGAGGATGACGTTCAGGATAAAGATCAGCAAGATGAAATTTCCCATCTGCACAAACAGGGTCCAATCAGGAATAACAGCCATGACAAACTCCTAAGTCTCTAATTTTTTGGTTTACGTCACAGGAAAGTAACCTGAGAATACATCCACCCACAAGTTGATCGTCTATATCACCAATACGGGCACATTGTCAAAGGTTTTTTTTCTTCACTTATCATTTACGTCTGCCATTCAGCTAAATTGATGGTCTTGCTGGTCGCGTCATCCTTAGGTTCCATGCTGCAGTTGCCGTGGAAGACCACTCCGGCATCAATAATTACCACAGGAGCATAGAGGTCACCGAATACGCGGGCTGGCGGATGCAACTCAATGCGGTTTGTGGCTCGGATGTTCCCACTCACCTCCCCCCACACCACAACTGTCTTCACCAAGATATCCGCATGGACAACCGCTTTTTCTCCTATAGCCATTACCCCTTCTTTGCTCTCTATGCTCCCTGTGAAATGGCCATCAAGTCGCACGGTCCCCTCAAATACAAGTTTCCCTTCCAGGGTAGTTTCTGGTCCCAAAAACGTCTGTATCCCCTTTTTTGATTTTTTCATAAAGGAATCACTCCTTAAACAAAAACCTGCGCATACTAATATTTAATAAGATTCCTATAGCACCCATACTAACCAGCATAGAGGACCCCCCATAACTAATTAGTGGCAAGGGTACGCCAACCACAGGAAGCAACGCCAGCGCCATTGCCAGGTTAATAAAAGCCTGCCAAAATATCATGCTGGTGAGACCTACAGCCAAAATGGTACCAAAGGGCTCCTTAGAACGTACCGCTACGCTCAGGCCCCATATTACCAACAACACATACAGCGAGATGACCAGAGCTGCCCCCAAAAATCCCCACTCCTCAGCCAACACTGAAAAAATGAAGTCCGTATGATGTTCAGGTAGAAAGGAGAGGGCGTTCTGGGTACCTTTTAAGAACCCTTTACCGAAAAGCATTCCCGAACCGACCGCAATCTTGGACTGAATGATATGATACCCTGCACCCAATGGATCTCCCTCCGGGTCAAGAAATGCCAGGATCCGCAGCTTCTGATATTCTTTCAAGAAAAACCAACCCACCGCAGACCCAAGAATACCGGCTCCAGTCAAGCACAGAAGCGTCCTGCGTTCAATCTTTACAAATACGGTCACGCTCCCTGCTATCAGGAGAACGATGAGGCTTGTGCCCAGGTCGGGCTGTATCACGATTAAGGCAAATGGGATTAAGGTCCAAATTAGCGGCTTCCAAAGCTCCACAAGGGAAAAACCTTCTTCAGAGACACTCTCAGAGAAATGTCGCGCCAGTATAATTACCAGGGATATCTTGACCAATTCTGACGGTTGGAACGAAACCGGACCCAGGATAAGCCAGCGCTGGGATCCCGAGACCTCTTTACCCACGAACAGAACAGCAACCAATAGCCCTATTGAGAACCAGTAAATGGGCAATGCCAGCCGGTTCAGCCACCTGTAGCTGAACAGAGCCAATAGAATCATTATACCGGTACCGATTGCAAGCCAATAAGACTGCTTCAAGTGGACAAGTCCTTTCACCCCCACTATGTCCGCATTGGCAGTCGCCGCGCTGTAAAGCGTAAGTATACCAATGCCTCCAAGCACCAGGGTGAGACTTAACAAGACCCAATCAAAATGTTCTAGCAATCTTCGATCAATCATGAATCTGGCTCCGCTACGCTCCGCAATTGGAATGATGGAATACTGGAATGATGGAATGATGGGTCGAGAGGAATAAGAGCAATCAGAAAATGATTTGTTCCGCTTCTTGTATCCAATATTCCATTATTCCACCATTCCATTATTCCATTCCCCAATCCGCTATTCCATTCCCCAATCCGCATTCCGAAATCCGAAATCCGAAATCCTTAATTCCCCAAATATGTCTTGATCATCTCCCTTGCAATAGGCCCTGCTGCTGTTGAGCCATGACCACCGTGTTCTATCAGCACAGCCACGGCTACTCTGGGCTCTTCAGCCGGCGCAAAAGCAATAAACCAGGCATGGTCTCTGAGATGAAGATGTTCACTCTCGACTGGGTTTTCCTTGTTATCTTCCTCCATCCCGACGACTTGGGCCGTCCCGGTCTTGCCGGCCACGTCGATACCAGGAATACGTGCAATCCATCCCGTCCCTGTTGGCTTGTTGACTGCATCCATCAAGCTTCTTTTTACGATCTCAAGCGTCTTGTCCGAGACAGAGAGCCTTCCTAATGGCACTGGCGCCTCTTTCTTTACGAGCGAGCCATCTGAGGACTCAATCCGCCTGACAACTAACGGTTTGTATCGTATTCCCCCATTTGCAACTGCAGATATCAGGCTGAGCATCTGGATAGGTGTAACCAGGTCGAACCCCTGACCGATCGCTACAGAAAGTGTCTCTCCGCCCTGCCAGGGCACCCCCATCCGGCCGAGCTTCCACCATGACGTGGGTACCAGCCCTTTTGCTTCTTTGTCAAGATCGACTCCCGTGGGCAACCCTAAGCCGCAGGCCTTAGCATATCCGGCCAACCGATCTACGCCCAGTTTTTCACCCACCTGATAGAAAAAGACGTCACACGATTCGACCAACGCATCTGTAATCTTCATGAATCCGTGTCCGCCGCGCTTCCAGCACCGAAAGGTGCGATCGCCATACCTGTAGTACCCCGGACAGAAGACCCGTGTGTGCTCAGTGATCACCCCTTCCTCCAATCCAGCTATGGCCGTTACAATCTTGTAAGTTGACGCCGGGGGATACTGGCCCTGAATGGCCTTGTTCTCCATCGGGCGGAACCGATTGGAAGCGAGGTCGTTCCACGACTCGTATGTCATACCTTCCACAAAAACATTGGGGTCAAAGGCAGGACTACTCGCCATCGCCAGGATATGCCCGTTGGAAGGGTCCATAGCCACGGCAGCTCCCACCTTTCCGGAAAGTAATGCTTCAGCCTTGCGCTGAAGCTTAATGTCCAATGTCAGATAGATATTGTTCCCCGGTGTCGCCTCCTCGGTCTTAAGGACCCTTGTAAGCTGGCCAAGGGCGTTGACCTCGATCCGCTGTTCCCCTCGCCTTCCGTGAAAATAGGGCTCATATGCCTTTTCCACCCCAAATCTTCCAATGAAATCTCTAATCCTGTTGTCAGGAAAGCACCCGCTCTTCAATTCCTCCCTACTGATCTCGCCCAGGTATCCGACCAGATGTGAGGCTCGTTTCCCTTCCAAATAATGACGCGTCGGCTCCACTGTTATCACAATCCCGGGCAGATCAAGCTTGTAAGCTTCTATGATCGCCACGACATCACGGCTAACATCGCGCCTCAAGAGAACAGGCTTAAATGAACGCA
>DAOURD010000230.1:0-4022 GCA_030625295.1 Desulfobacterales bacterium
AACCGATACGTCCATCTCTGGAGCCCTGAGAAATCGTACTTTGTTGAATTGGGCTTTAAAACCGAAGGCGGCCGATTTTTTCCAATAGCTCGATCAAATATTGCCGAGACACCTCCTGGCTGGCCTGCCCCCAAAACGGACGAACACTATATGCTCGTTGCGGATATAAAAGGAAATCGTCACCTTGAGATGCGGTCTCCCTTTGTGGCCGAAGAAAATTCCTCAAGGGCCAAAGTTCATGAAGAACCTTTTGGTTACGATGGGATCGCAGCCGGAAAAGTAAAGGCGACAGCGGAGATGGGGAAAGCAGAACCTGTGCCGGAATCTTTGGGCTCCCCCGAGAAATCCTCGAAAGGGAAACAGCAACCAAGTCATAAAATCGCTGAGCGATCTTGTGACTTTGATCTTACGGAAATGAGCGAGAAAAGGTTCACTTCAGGTTTATCGTCAAAAGCCCGTTAGTTGTCAGTCGTCCGTTGCTGAAACCGAAAAATGACCTAATTCATACAAATAGCGAGAAAACTTCAGGCCATCTGGTATGTCACCTAAGCCAACTGGCTACTGACAACGGACTACTGACATTACCTATTTCCCAAAGATTCGCCAAAGTTACGCATCAAGTATCCAGCATCAAACATCAAGCAATTAACGGGCTTTAAAAATGGAAAAAGGTTACCTGGCGATCGTCCTTCATGCACATCTTCCTTATGTGAGACACCCCGAACACGAGGATTCGCTTGAAGAGAACTGGTTGTACGAAGCCATGAACGACACGTACATCCCTCTGCTTTTTGTGCTGGAGGGTTTCGTGGAAGACGGGGTTGATTTTCGTTTGACCTTATCGATCTCCCCCACTCTCTCTTCGATGCTCGTTGATCCGTTTTTGCAGTCCCGTTATCTGAACAGACTTGATCGGCTGATCGAATTGGCGGGAAGAGAGATCCAACGAACTAAGTCGGAAGCCGAATTCAATGTCCTGGCTCAAATGTACCACGAGCGGCTTCACCAGGTGCGCGACGCATTCCTTAATCGTTATGATCGGAATCTGGTTCAGGCTTTTAAGCGCCTGCAGGAGCTTGGAAAAGTGGAGATCATCGCCAGTGCCGCCACTCACGGTTACCTTCCGTTGCTTTCCGTCGATAGATCAGCGGTTCGAGCACAGATTCGAATTGGGGTTGAGCATTATCAACAAGTTTTCGGTCGAGGGCCCAAGGGCTTTTGGTTGCCGGAATGCGGCTACTATCCCGGAGTTGACGAGTTACTCAGGGAGCATGGCATTCGCTACACTATCCTGGAGACTCACGGGATCACCCGGGCTAAGTCGAGGCCGAAATATGGTGTCTATGCCCCGATCTATTGTCGATCAGGGGTCGCCGCTTTTGGACGTGATCCGGAATCGTCCAAGCAGGTCTGGTGTTCGAATGAAGGCTATCCGGGAGACTATGATTATCGGGAATTTTATCGTGACATCGCCTATGATCTCGATCTTGATTATATTAAGCCCTATATTCATCGAGATGGCATTCGAGTGGACACCGGCTTCAAGTATTTCCGCATTACTGGCAAGAGCGATCATAAAGAAGTCTACATTCCCGAATGGGCGGAGAGAAAAGCCGATCTTCACGCCGGGAATTTCATGTTCAACAGGGAAAAACAGATTGAATATCTGGCTTCTGTCATGAATCGCAAGCCAGTCATCGTAGCGCCTTACGATGCTGAACTGTTTGGCCACTGGTGGTTCGAAGGCCTGATGTGGCTCAATTACTTGGTCCGTAAGATCGCTTACGACCAAAAAACGATCCGGCTTACTACGCTTTCCGAATATTTGGAGGAGTATCCGGTCAATCAGGTTTCAACCCCTTCTACTTCCAGTTGGGGATACAAAGGGTTCCACAAAACCTGGCTCAACGGGAGCAACGACTGGATCTATCGCGACTTGCATCACGGGGCATCGTTGATGGAAAGGCTGGCAAAAGGTCATCCTCAGGCTGAGGGCTTGACGCTGAGAGCGCTCAAGCAGGCGGCAAGGGAGTTGCTGCTGGCACAGGCAAGCGACTGGGCCTTCATGCTGAACACGGGCGCGATGGCAGAATATGCTACCCAAAGAACGAAGACTCACCTTTTGCGACTAAACAGGCTGATGAATGAAATTGAGGCCGGTAGAGTGGATACAGACGGGCTCTCAATGATCGAGAGCCAGGACAATATCTTTCCCCACATTGACTACCGGTCGTTTTGTTGAAAAGCCATGAACACTTACTGATAATACACGGAGAGCACCTGATCCCCAACCGTATCCCAGTTGAAAACCGTTTCAACAGCGATTCTTCCGTTGTGCCCCATCCATCGAGCCCATTCGAAGTTCGTAAAGAGGGTCCCTATGCCCCAGGCGATGGATTCCGGGTGAGGATGTATTTTCAGCCCATTTACATCATGCCATACATACTCATCAGGACCGCCGATGTTTGTTACGACCACGGGTTTACCTGCACTCCAGGCTTCAAGGACAACAATGCCGAAAGGCTCGTTGCGGCTCGGCACGCAAACGACATCGCAAGCTCTGTAAAGATCAATCAATTCCCAGCCCGTTTTGAAACCGACAAACCGGGTCGCGTGTGACACACCAAGATCGTGCGCTCGACATTCAACATGAGGTTTCATCTCGCCATCACCTGCGAATACGAACTTGGCGTGAGGATAATATCCGAGTATGTAAGGGATGGCCTCGACCAATAGATCGGGGGCCTTTTGATAAACCATGCGACCACAAAAAAGGACCATCGGATCCATGGAACCAATTCCGTAACGCCCTTTGACCCCATCCGGGGAAAGCCAGCCATCGAAATGATGCAGATTGACCGCGTTGTAGGCCACGAAAACCTTCCAGTCAGGGAGTTCATACATCCACATGATCTCATTTTGAAGGGCCCGAGACACCGCTATGACTCTATCGGCACAGTAGGTCCCTGCTCGCTCGATCTCGCGGATGTTAGCAGAAGGGCCACCGTAAAAATTGTTTCCGCAACGGCCATATTCAGTGGAGTGAATGGTGAGTATCCCTTTTCGCCCGCGTCCTTGTTTGATCCAGATCATGGCATTTGCGGCCAGCCAATCATGCGCATGGATAACATCGAAGGGGCCAACGAAGTCCTCGGTCTGAAAGACATGGTGCACAAAAGACCGGCACATGTCGTCGATTTCTGCTATGAAATCATAATTCAACTGAAAGGCGCAACGGTGATAATGGACTCCGTCGATCTGATCGTAGTGCGACTGGCCGTGTCCTATCCGGGTAAAGACATGCACTTCATGCCCTTTCCGGTCAAGGGCAGCCGCCAGCTCGGTGACATGAGCGGCAACGCCGCCCACGGGGATCGAATGAAGTGACTCCCAAGACAAGATCGCTATTCGCATAGTTGCCCTTATAGCACAATAACTATTGTTTGGTCTATACCCCCCGTCACACCGACATGACGCCTCATTCGCTTTTGAGTTCAAGACCTTCCGTTTGGATTGATATCTGAATCCTGCAATAATCAGTTGCACGTAATCCAGACTTCAGATATACTAGTACTAATTTTGTATACAAGCTAAGATCTTGACATTTATGTCAAGCCCGCCCTGGCGCTTCAGCTTATTCTAAGGTATTAAGCTCTTAAACCCGGTATGGGCCAGGGTTTGAGGCAAAGCTTGGATAGAAAAAGAGGGGGGCTATGCCTAAAGTATTGGTCGTTGATGACGAAAAGAGTATCAGGGCTCTGTGCGCAGAAGAATTGGGCGAGGAAGGCTATGAGGTCATCACAACCGGCCAAGGCAAGGGGGTATTAGGGCTCATTGCCTCTGCCCGGCCCTCGGTCGTGGTCTTGGATATCCGGATGGAAGATTGCAACGGGCTGGACCTGCTTCAGGAAATACGGCAAGCCCACCCGGATCTCCCGATTGTTCTGAACACCGCCTATGATTCCTATAGAGAGGACGTTAAATCCGTTGCCGCCGACTTTTACGTGATCAAGTCATTTGAC
>DAOURD010000296.1:0-3390 GCA_030625295.1 Desulfobacterales bacterium
GCTGTCTTCCCGCAGGGTAAAGATCAATTTATTGTTTTGAAGGTCATACTGCTTACTCCCCAGAGCTACAATCCCGGCCACCTGCACTGGTCGCGGGCTCACCTTGGCCTCATTGACACTCACATAAGTAGTCATGGTTGACTTGAAAGAATACATCGCCATTACCATGGCTAAAGCGATAATAACGGCACCGATGATGTAGGATTTTTTCATGTTCACGTGTCCGTATTCCTCTCTTCCAGCTTCTTGATCCTACGATCCAAGATAAACAGGTAAAGGGCTATGCCACACCATATAATAAGATTAACCCCCATGACAAAACTCAAACCCTCTTTCATGCGTCTGCCCCCATTTCGTGAATCGTTATCCGTTATTTGCGAATCGTTTAGCGCAAGCTTCACTTCGTGTCTGGCTGAAACCCGATCCCTGATGCCAGATGTGTTGGAACCAGGTGACTCGCATCTACTATCAGGCACCTGGCATCCGATTCACAATTCCTCAATTCCCTAATTCCTCAATTCACAGTATGTTCGGTTTCCTCAAACCCTCTATGGTCAATACCCTTATCTTTAACCGGAGCATCCAGACGAACAATCCGGTGTACGCAAATAATGAGCCTAAGAACACCTTCAAGGTTTTCGGGTCCATCCCAGGACTGGCGGGGTTCATCGTGTTCTCAGGATGGAGTGATATTGTTATCCGTGGAACAACAAAGACCAAAAATGGCACCGTGACAAAAGCCAGGATCGAATATACCCCCGCAAATACCCGTCTTCTGTCAGGATCACTGACTGCCGAACGGATAGAAAAATAGGCCCCATAAATCATGAGCAGTATTACAATCGAGGTCTGCCTGGGATCCCAATTCCAAAATGCCCCCCATGTAGCCTTTGCGAATACAGAACCGGTAATCGTGGCAAGAATACAGAATAGGAATCCCAGTTCTGCGGCAGATTGAGCCAAATAGTCTGCCTTCACACGGCGTTTGCCCAGATAGACAGCGCTTGCTATCATCGATATCAAAAAGGCCAGTGTTGCAATCCATGCCTGTGGCACATGAAAAAACAAAATGCGGGACGTCTCGCCTGGAAAGCCAGCGGCTGCTCCTGCGTACAAAAAGGAAGCGATGATGATAACAGCCATCCAGATTGTCAATAGGATTTTGTAGATCATAGGCGCTTAGTGGTGCAACATCGACAAAAGATTGTCTATGTGACGTTAGCTTTTGTACTTATTGATTAATAGTGAGCTAAAGTTTGAAGTGCCTAAAGTGAGCTAAAGCCCGCCCTGGTGCGACATGGTCGAATCGGTCTGCCTTGCTTTTAGCATGCTGCATGTCCCGGTCAGGCTGCTATGATTACAAGCCAGGTCTGGGCCAGGGTTAATGTGCACGCCCCCGCCTGCCAACGCCTGGTTTGCAGGGTAGCTACAATGCCGCACGCATGGCAATGGCGGGCAGGTTCGGCGTGATCAATCTTAAAAACAGGTTGCGCTGAAAGCGCATTCCTTAACCCTGGCCCAGACCTGTTTTGAGATGCTGAAAATTACAAAGCCCCGATGTGAAATATTAGCCCCCTGCATTGTATTGTATACATGTCGCACCAGGGCGGGCTTTAGGCACTTTAGTTCACTTTAGGCACTTTAAACTTTTATTCCTCCCAAACCAAAGGAAATAGCAGCAACGACATTGTAATCATTATTATAAAATAGGCAACAGCGACTTTGACCTCGGGCCAATCCGCATTATTCATGCCAATGGCAGCCCTTTCGCAGCCCTTGATACAGGTAATCATGAGGGGCAAGAGCAGGGGCAGAGACAGGGCAGAAAACAACGCTCCCCGGGTACTGGCCCTGGCTATCATTGCAGCGATTATCGTTGTGCCCGCCCCCAAACCAAGCCCGCCGCTGATGATAATGGCGATAAAAAAGCCCGGAGAGTTTATCTGGTAGGACATCAATAGAATAAACGATGGCACAATGATGAGCTCCAAAGCTCCTAACAGGGTCAAATTGAAAAATAGCTTTCCCAAGAATACAGCCTGTGGGCGCGCAGAAAGCTTCAATACGTCTATGGTGCCGGCCTCTTCTTCCTTGACAAAGGAGCGGGCAAGCCCGGATAAGGCGGAAAAGGTCAAAATTATCCATAATAGGACTGAAAATAAAAAGGGCCTTTCAGCTTCTTCGATGCGGAAGGATCCAATGGAAAAGCTCACAGCTATGAGGGTGGTCACAGCAAACATCAGGATGGCATTCAGGGCATAGCGGGTCCTGAATTCGCTGCGTAGATCACGAAGCCAAATAGCGACGGCCTCATTCAGATAGGTTGACGACCTTGCCTGCGTACCCCACCTCCCGTTTTTCGTTTGATGCAATAACGGTCATCCCTAATTGCTTCTGATTTGAAATAATCTCTTCCACAACCTTAATCCCCTGGCTGTCAAGGTTGCACCCTGGTTCGTCTAACAATAATAGCGGTGGCTTATGGAGCAACGCTTGAGCCAGTTTCAACCTTTGCTTCAACCCGGAAGAGTAGTCCCTGCACATTTTTGTTGCATGTTCCGCCAGCCCCACACGATCAATGATGTCGAGACAATCGTTACGATTGCGGGCGACGCCTCTCACCCTGCAGAAAAACTCCATGTTCTCAAGACCCGTCAACTCGTCATACAGAGATAAGGCAGGCGCCACCATACCAACAAACCCCCGCCTCGATTCTCTTGGTATGGGCTCCTTGTTGAAAAACATTTCAACCTGACCAGCCGATGGCTTTACAAGACCGGCAATAATCCGAAGCAGGGTGCTCTTGCCCGATCCGTTCCATCCGGCAACAGCCAACACATCTCCTCGATTCAACTGAAAGGAGATGTTTTTGAACAACAGTGTTTCTCCGTAATGCTTGCCTATGCCAGATACGTTTAACGTAAACATCAGGCATAAAACTGTATCATTGCATCGTATGTTTTGTCAATATTTGGCCAAACCTCTCCGCAAAGGTTAAATAAAACGTAACCGTTCACGGGTTCAGGGTTCACGGGTTCAACGGTGAACTCTGAACCTGTGAACGCCTACAATAAGGCTAAGGTGTGACGCTTTTTTGAAATTTCCTTGGGACTTTCTGGCCAGAATGTGCTATAGGAAAAATTTAACGTCACGGAATTTGTACAACTCCTTGTAATCATTTATCTTTCGGTGGCAGTTTTCTGTGCCATTGATCTGGAATGATGGAATAGTGGAATGTTGGAATGTTGGGGATGAGAAGCAGAAAAAAATCATTTTCTAATTGTCTTCATTCCCCTGCCCGCTCGCCAAGCTTGCGAGGCAGGCGGGTCTTAACCCAATATTCCAGTATTCCAACATTCCAGCATTCCAATTGTGAGCGAAGCGAATTAA
>DAOURD010000131.1:0-5140 GCA_030625295.1 Desulfobacterales bacterium
AGACTTGACCCTGAATAGCTGACCCCATAGCACCACGATCCGCCAACCCGAAAGGCCACACATATTCCGGAACTCATCATCGACCCTTCATACTCACAGCTTCCTGAAACAGATTACTGGGTTCAATAGGTCTCATCCGAGTATACGTTTCGGGTCATACAGGAGAGGTCTGCCCAAAAATGGTAAAATGTTGGCATTTTATGCCAATTTGATATTGAGCACCCCAGATTTCTTCCGCTCTCAGGCCCCCCTTCGTTGTTTAACATCCTGCCATCTTCACACCTCCACAATATGGAGTGTTCATTTTCGTCTTGACACACAACCCTGTTTTTGCCGTACTTTCTTGCGTCAAAAGCAAGTTCTTATCCCTCATGGGGGACACTGAGAGCCCAAAGATTGAGATTGGATACGAAGAGAGAGGGGGCTTTCATCAGTTTTATATCAGGGATAATGGCATCGAGATTGATCCGAAATATCACTCGAAGATATTTGAAATGTTCCAACGGGTAAAAAAAATAGAGGATAGGGAAGGCACAGGTTTAGGGCTCGCAATTGTTGAGAGGATTGTGAACAACCACGGCGGAAAGGTCTGGGTGAGGTCTGAAACGGGGAAGGGGGCAACCTTCTATTTTACCCTGCCCAAACCATCCTCACCCCATTAAACGTAATAAGCGAGATTCAAGCTTACAACCAAATTCCATGAGTTCATCACTACACGTCTTTAAACTCTGCTGCTCGCAATTCGGCTCCAGCCTTTTTGATTTCAAGGCTGAAGTCTTCTATCAATCGTTTTAAGACCAATTCATGCTGATCCTCATAAAATAGGAAAAGACTCATCATTTTCCGCTGTTCTGTTAGCGGTGTTTCACGCTTTACACCCATCTTTTCGGCCAGGGGCTTAAGATCATAAAGCGCCTGTGAGATGTTCTTGTATCTTCCAGCCGGGTCCGGCTGGGTGGCACACACAATGAAATCGTATAGCTCATCCGGCAAATCGGGAACCAACGTGCGTGGATCTGGCACGTCCTTGCGAGCATCGGAGTCCATTAGTCTCATGATATCATCTTCAGGAAATGGCCTTTGGCCGGTAATCATCTCAAAAGCTGTGATTCCAAGGGAATAGATGTCTGTACGCTCATCCATGGGCAGACCCTCGATCTGCTCTGGCGACATATAGAATACGGTTCCTGGTAACTCGCAGTCGATAGTTCCTGGCGGGCAAGCCAGTCCGAAGTCAACGATTTTTGCCCGGTTATTCGACTGGATGAAAATATTTCCGGGCTTGATGTCCTGATGGACAATACCCTGCCCATGAGCATACTCCAGCCCAGCACATACCTGTAAGACAATATCTAATACCTTGGACAGGGGCAGTCTTGGCATTTTTTCCAGGATAGAATCGAGTGACACCCCTTCGAGATATTCCATGATGATAAAGATAGTCCTGTAAAGTTCTTCAATGTCATATACCTTGACAATATTTTCATGGTTGAGGTGGGCAATGGTCTTCGCTTCATATCGAAATTTTTCGGAGAATTCAGAATCCATTGCCATGTCGTGCTTCAGCATCTTAATGGCCACCGGCATGTTCAGGCTTGAATGAGTGCCCCTGTAGACAATGCTCCAACCACCCCGGCCGATGATTTCGTTCACAACATATTTTCCAACAGTTTTTTCTGCCGTGAGTCTTTCAGAGGACAATCGATCGCTCACCAACTCGCCCAAAAAACTCCTTAGATCTGGACGTTCCTTACATAGCGCGTCAAATTGTGCCCGGCTCATACTCCATAACTTCACATTGGTTTCGGCATCAACATGAGCAGTTCGTGGCTCACCTGTTAAGAGCGCTATCTCCCCGATGATATCACCAGCCCGGAGACGGGCAATAGGATGTTCTCTGCCGTCTTTTTCCACATGGGCCACACATGAACCTTCCTGAACAATATAAAAAGTATCCCCCTCATCACCCTGCCTAATCACTCTTTGTCCTTTCCGGAAACGGATCGGGGTCATACAATTCAATAAGGGGCATTTGGCCTCATCAGAGATGGCACTAAAGAGTTGGGTGTCCATAAAGAATTCCACATCGGACGGATACATCCTTTTCTTTCCTGCCTTCACACCATGCGTCGGCAGTTCTTTGCGTAGTGTATCAGGTTGAAATTCGACGCCCAACAGATAATGATTCTGTTTATCCGAGCTCTCATCCGCTCGTACCACTTTTCCTTTAAGGGCCATCCATGCCTTTTCGTGGGGCAGCCGTATCCGTACATCAAGGAAAGAACCGGCGTTGAACCTCAGAGGTGATTCCAAAAGAAGACCGCCCTCACTTCTATTGGGCACAGGAACCACCAAAGTGTCAGGCCTGTCTGCAGGTGCCATGTCTTTGCCCTCGTCATCATATTGGGGATAAACGATTCCGACCTCTGATGTCGGCAAGGCCTCTCTAGGCCACTTTCTGCGCTCTTTTTCTGCCTTCATAATGACCTCCAAAAGTTGTGGTCGTCTTATCCAGAAATCGGCGCCAGAGAGCAGGAGGAAGTGGGCGTTGCGGGTAGACAATCGAATGCTTCAGGTCCTTCAGGATAGGCGTATATTATATTGCCTCAACGCGCAGACTCTTCTGTATAGGCCCTTTCCCTTTTGCGACCTTTGCAAGGCTTGTGTCTTCCTTAATAGAAGTAATCTCCAAAGTCACATCTTTATCTATCACTCTAAACTGTTGTCCTATTCTGAGCCCCACCATTTGTCCTATATTGAGCCTGATCTCTTCATCTTTTGCTTCCGACACCTTGGCCCGCAAGGGATAAAGTTGTTGCAGTTTTTCCAGGAGATTCTTGGATAACCGCTCCGCCAGGACGGAGGCTGGCACCGCACTTCCAAATGATTCATTTACGGCTGCGGCAATCTGCCCGGTTTCGGTTTCGATCAAGCGCATAGAGACCTGTACTTGTGGCCCGGAATAGACCATTCGGCCTGACAGAATAAGCCTTGCAGCCAGGACCTTACCCAGGGACAATGCGCTCCTTCGATCAATCAAATTAGAGGTTCCTAACTTCAACTCCTCGACCAATTTGTCCAAAAGGGCCCGCTCCACCAACCGAGCGCGGCTGTGCCGAAGCATTTGATCCGTAATGCCGGAGACAAGGAGGCGTTCTTGACCTTCCTGAAGAGGGTATCCTTGCACCTTGAAATCCATCACCCACATGGTCAAAGGTCGAGACGTCCAACCATCAGAGGGCAGTGCCCTGGAAGGTGACTTCATGCTTTCAAGCAATTCCTTGACCATGCGGTCAATCCGCTCCTGCTTTTCCTGATCCCTGGCGAGTGTTGCTTTTTTGCGAGTCTCATTGGTAATGGCGGTGAGAACCTGATCTTCTGGCGCCAGTGCTCGAGCCTTCCCAAAGAGGTCCAGGGCCTCATCATAATCCCCTCTGCCCTCAAGCAAAAGAGCTTGAGATACATAACCCAGCCTGCTCCCGGGAGCAGCCTCGGTGGCTTGCTCGTAGTACTTTAGAGCCACATCCGCTTGTTTGCGAAGCGAGGCGATGCGGCCCAAACCAATAAGGGCACGAGCCTTCTGTACATCTGTCCCCTTTCTACCCTGAAGCGACTTTTGATAGGCTTGTTCGGCTGCATCCAGTTTGCCGTTTGCCAAATAAATATTTCCCCGAATCAGATAGGTCAAAGAAACCTTGGGATTCTTATTCTCAAGGGCCCTGCAGACATCTAATGCTTCCTCGAAATTGCCCTCGTGATAATAGGCCAGGGCGGCCCTTTCGTACTTTATAGTCCCTTCCCTCAAAAAACCTGGATATCCCCAAAGCATCACAGCTACCAGAAGAACTATGCCGGCGGCCACAGACCACCAGACCCGGTTCTTTTTTGCAACCTCCTTCTCAGCAAAATCGATCACCTCTTCTCGCGCCCTGACCTCTCTGTCTGGGATCGAAACGCGAGCGGGCTCGGGCTCTTCCCGCACCTCGGTTGCTTCAATCTCGTCCCTGTAATTGGAAGTGGGATCTCCGTACAGGACATAGCTTGCCCACACAATAGTCTCCTCGCCGTATTCTTTGATCAGAACCAGTCGGGACCGTCGTATGGCTTCACCAATCGTCGCACCGGAAAGCAAGTACTTGTAGAACTCTAAGGCAAACCGGCTGCTGGATTCATCTGATATCTCCCAAAAAGTCCCCAAATAGTGTTTCACACCCGCCAGAAGAAAGGCGTTGCCCAACCCGAAAATCCCATCTTCAAAGTACGCTTTTAGTTCCCCCTCCTCGGTGCGGGCTGACTGGCACGCATTTGAAAAGATAAGCGCTGGCATGGTGGCGGTACCGGCCATTTTTGTAATGTCCTGGGCCTTTAGGTTCCCACCAGTCAATCGCCACCCGCTGTCTGCCGCGTTTCGTGGATTGTAGTCAGCATGACCGGCAAAGTGGACGATATCAAAATTTCTTATCTTCTCCTTGATAGAATCAGGCGTTATGTTGCCAGAACGCAGGAATGCATTGATCAAATCCTTATTAAGGTCCGTGTAATCACGTATTTGAATCCCCTCGGCATAGGCCCCCTTTAAATCACCCTCGGGGTCGGCCAATATTAACATCCTCAAGGGTCGACCCAACACACGACGCCTCACACCAAGGATGGCTTGCCGGGTCTTGACCAGTCGGCCCATGTTGAAACGCTGGCAGAGAAATTGTCGGCCATCATTGAGCAATTCCCATGGAACGTGAACCAGTTGATCATCAATCTTTAAACTCAGGAATTCAGCCTTAGTCTTTCTCAGCTTTTCTTTGACACTCAGTGAGAATAACTCGTCGTGAAGCACCTGTCCGATTTCTCTGAGCCTTACGAGGGCCTCACGGCTTACACGGCCTTTGCGATTGGCCTTATTCAAAGTCTCTACCATCTCACGGCACTTTGTTTGAATCATATCCATGGAGACCGGTATCTCCTCGTAGTGCCGTATCGTACTCTCCTGACCTGGGATCTGCTCCTGAGCGCAGAGTTTCAGGCGATCTCCCTCCCGGGTGATTTCAAGCTCGAGCAGCCTTAAGGGTTGCTTGCCTATTTTTTCGGCTACGACCTCATGGGCCCGCACCTTTGGTTCGCTGTCCAGGACAACATCTTCCTC
>DAOURD010000098.1:0-5733 GCA_030625295.1 Desulfobacterales bacterium
GTCCAGGGAAAAGTGGGCCATAGATTATTCTGAGTGCTCCCCAATAGAGCTCCCCTAGGGACGGTGCATTCCGCTGAAACCAAGAATAGATTTCCCTGCTGGATACCGTCCGAAATTCTTCGATACTTGATTGGGGCATCATTGCGAGGCTTTCTGGCTGCTCTGAGTTCTGAATGTCCCCTTTGTGAATAGGTTTGTGGATGCTGTTTAGTTTTACAGTTTTCATTAGAAAAAGAACAAAAAAGCCCCACCCCTCCTGATAGAGAAATGGAGCTTGAGCGGCAACCTTGGCTCGTGAAATATCCGGGCTAATATCCTGCGGGCCGGAAGAGCGGGAAACCCTCCAAGGAGTTTTTGTTTCTATATCCTTATCATTTTGAAATGTCAATAATTTGCGGGTCTAACTGCCTAGTTATGTCCATGGTTGGCTGGTTTTGAGGGCTGAGTGTAACGAAATGTTACAATTCCGGGAAAAACAGGCGGAAAAAGGTATAAGGACATCTTGCCTATTAGGTTAACCGTCAGACTGTTTGTTCAAAGCGAATCGAATACGGGCCAATAATTCCCCAGGCTTCAAGACTTCTAATCGTGTGGTCTTGTGAGGCCAATAATCCTTGACGTTAAAGGTAACGAGAAAACGGGTTTTTGTCTCCAATGCCGATGCTAATATGGAAATATCTTTTTTGTGGGCCTGGTTTGAAAGAAGAGATAATGAATCTTCGTTGGGCATGGTTTTACTGACTGTTACACATGTTTTAACGATTTTCTCAAAAGGGGCAATAGCGTCGGGTAGTTTTTCGGCAAGGTTTCTTCGGCACTCCTCCAAGACCTGCATAGAAACATACCCTTTGATGAGACCCAATTCAGCCAGTTGTAGAAGGGCAAATGAGGCGCCGCTTGCAGAAGCACTTCCGGCAATCATAACATCTGAGTCAAAAAATACGCGTACTGGAAAATAGAGTTCCTTCACTCTCTATTCCACGTCCGGCCCATATTTTGCCCGCTGTTCTGCCACACCTTCAATCAGTTCTTCTGTTGAAACCCCATGTTTTTCCCTCAAACGCTCAATCTCTTGCGCAAGCTTTGGCAGCAAGGAACGCTTCGGACTGAGAAAAACACCTTCCCCCAGGTCCACAAGCGTAATGGGGTCACCTTCCTCAAGACGATATTTTTCGCGTAGTGTTACAGGGAGGGTGATGGTGCCGCGCTTTCGAACTTGAATTGTTTTGGCGTACATACTGATTCTCCGTATTTCGGATTATCTGCCTAACCATAACGGCCCTTTTTGCCGTTGTCAACCTTTACGTTTATCCATAACTTCTCTTTGGGGTCGGACCAAGATATCTCATTGATATTCTAAGATAAAGATCAAGCAAACAGTATCTTCTCCGCGCTTAAACGGCCATTTTTGGCAGTAAAATCGTCGCGCTAAGGACCGAGACATCTATACTGAAGTCAATCAAGGGGTCAGAATATCTCTCACCCCTAAGAACGAAAATAGGGTGGTAAAAAGCTCCGTGTGAGAGAATCCCCAAAAAAGAAGTGATGATGTTATTATATAGATGACTGACGTGGAAAAATAGGTTAGCAGACGAGCTTTAATACCAGGGAGAGCAAGGGGGACGTCCGTAAATAAGTAACTAACTAACTAACTGCTCCTTATGAGGACTTCGGGGCATCCATTTGTAAATTAGTTAACGCCTTAGCATATTGATGATATAGGATTTTTCATGCCGCGATCAGCCATGGGAAAGGAAACGCTCTTTAGCTTTGCAGTTTGTAAGTAATCCTTTTAGAGCCGGTTCATGGTGGCAAGAAAGTCGAAGATAGAGCAATTGCGCGTTGTAGCGGACCCATGGGACGAGAATGGGGACGTCTACGAGAATGGGGACGTCTATGATTTAATGCCTTAGATAGTGTGTAACCGTTCACGGTTCAGAGGTTCAGGGTTCACCGAAAATCGGAACCGTTGATTCGTGAGTTCTGACTGGAGAAGGCATGAGAATGGACCGATTTGAGGATATTGAGGCATGGCAGTTGGCCCGGGAGCTAACTCGCAAGGTCTAATGTCAACGAAAGAAAGGTAACCCTGAACGGTTCACCCCGTTAAATAGGGTTCCCTTCGGGACACGAAGTGAAGCTTGCGCCAAATTTAACAGGGTGAACTCTGAACCTGTGAACGCCTACGAATTTGAATAGTCAGATTTTCGGACAAATTATCTACCTTTGGGGAGTTGTATATGGAGTTTGACAAGGACAAAGTTGATGAGGTGGCGCTTGCGCTTCTACACTTGACAACTTTCGACGACGGGTACGGTTTTCGAGCCTGGAAAGGTATGGACGGGGTGTAATGGATCGCTTGCACAAAAAGGGGTACATTGGTGATCCGAAGAGTAAGGCAAAGTCGATAATTCTGACCGAAGAAGGTGCGAGATTGTCAGAAGAGCTTTTCAGAAAATACTTTGTTGAGGAATGAGCCGAAAGAAATAAGGTACTATGCCGTTCATCAGATCCCTTATTTATAACATGAAGGAGGCCAAGTACAATCCCATAACCATAATTCATGGCATGTTATATGGGGCGACAGCAACGTATTTGAAGATCCTGGATAAGCTTTTGCTACTAAATTTTCAAGGGTTCAGGAATCACGTGGAAGAAACCTACCACGCCAAAGTGGTTCGATTGGATGATGCAACAAAGTTTATAACAATCAATAGGGATATTGAACTTGTGAATCTGGATCAAGTACTCCCCTACAAACACGCAAAGGATATTATTCTCAAAAACCCGCAAAATATTGTGGTTTACGAATGTGCCTGTCGGGCTCAAAAAAGCGATCCATGTAAACCCACGGATGTCTGTTTGGTTGTCGGTGAGCCTTTTGTTGATTTGGTTCGAATGTTTCAACCATTTCGCAGTCGCAGAGTAGAAGCGGACGAGGCCTTAAGAATTCTCAAAGAAGAGGATGAGAGGGGACATGTTCATACTGCGTGGTTTAAGACAGCCATGTTGAACCGGTTTTATGCGATCTGCAACTGTTGTAAGTGCTGCTGTTTGGGGATGAAAGCGGTTTTTGAATACAAAATGAGGACACTTCTTCCCTCAGGATATAGAGCAGTCATCGGAAAGAATTGTGTCGGATGTGGAGAGTGCGCCAAGCATTGCCAGTTTGACGCGATAGAAATCGTATCAATCCGGGATAATGGAAAGAAAAAAAAGAAGGCCAATGTTATCCCTGAAAAATGTTATGGTTGTGGCGTATGCGAAAGCAAATGCAAGAAAGAAAATATTTCCCTCATCCTTGATCCTGAAAAGGGTGTTCCGTTAAATATCGAGGTCCTGGCACAATCGAAATAGCCAAATAAAGGATGGACGGTATCATGCAATGAACTGAACCGCGGCAGGCGAGGCGAGCATGAATAATGATATTAAATGCAGGGTGCTTATGGAAAGAGGACTTCTTGAGAATCTAATCAGAGTGCTTGAAAGTGAAGATAGTCGCAGGTTTTTAAAAGAAGTCTATTCTCTAAGGGCCCGTGCTCTTAGCTTTATTTCCTCTCTGAAGAGGACAATTTTTTACCTGCAAGCTCTCTCGGCTGAAGAGGTAAAGAGTAAATTAGAGGCAATGGGCCTAAATCAAGATTGGACTTTTACAGATTTTGATGAGGCCATGATAGAACAGTCATCACAACATCTTTGGGCAAAGGCGATAATTAAGAAGAAAAAGACAGCAGTTCCTCGTATCTTTTTGAAGTATATACGCTACTATAAATGGAGAGAGAATCTGTTTGAATTAAATAAGATGTTCAAATACTCGGATGGGCTTAAGGAACTTAAGAATGATGTTATTCCGCATCTTAGGTTGAATGAAAATGCCATAGACATGCTTAACCGGATAATGGACGAAAAGATAGACAAGGCGGGTCCTTTTAAGAAGATCGTGTATAAGTTCTTCCCGCCTGCTATTAATCTGGTAATTGTTTCAAGCAATAGCGGGATAGTAATCAAGCTATTTCTGGACAGACAGGATATCCAAGGGCGTTTTAGAGATAATAAAATAATGATCCGAGCGGTTGTTGCCAACAAAATGGCATTTGATAAAAAGGGTAGTATCAATGGCCTATCCCACAAACAAAACATAATCGATATTAATAGCAAAAAGGATTATATCCCACACAATAATACAGTGTTGGTTGACAAGAGGGATAGCAAGTTAAAACAGAGTCACCCCAATGTTATTTTCGTGCCATCAGGATAAGTAGTGAGAGCGGGGTCAGCCCTTGACCCCCACCAAATAGCAGCCATTAGAACGGAAGCTTCAGACCGCTCCGACCACTTTGCTTCGTGCCTTTGAGCAGCTCCTTTCCTAAATTCAGACGGGCAGTAAGCTCGCTACTGATAGCGCTCAGTCCGCCCAGGCTTGCCTTTATATCGGCCATCGGCTCACTGACTTTTTCGGAAATCGCTGATTGGAGCTCTTTTTCCAGGCGCGTTACCTGTGCCTCGACCTGTTTTCGCACGGCCTCTTTGAGCACACGGTCCAGGTCGGAACTGAGCTGCAAGTCGTAAGCCTTGAGGGTACCGGAAATGTTGGCTTCTACGCCAAACTCCTTAATATCAGAAACTGCTAAGGCCATGGCTTTCACTAGACCACCAGTCTCATCTTGGCTCCTGGTTGCGATTTCCACTGATTGAAGCCCGGCCAACAAGTTTGCCTTGAGCGTTTCCCCAGACAAAGAAGCCCGCGCCTTAAGATCTGCAGTGGCCTTTTTCAAAACCATGGGCAACTCTGGGCTATCAGACAAACTCATATCCGTTACCTGGTATCCTCTGACCTTGAAGTTTGCCGTGTCTTTTGGACTGGACGGATCAATGTGGTTCAGCGTACCGTCGAGTTTCACAGACCGGAGCCGTGTCAAGTCTTCTCCAGAGAAATCGTAAGTGAGCGGGACACCCAGGACATCCTGGTCAGGGGTAATGTTTCGTATCTGGCCCCTGATCGAACCCGCAGGGATCTCCATGGAAACGTGCGCGATGCGAATCAGAAAATCGGGCAGAGGTTCATGCTCCTTAAAACGGACATCGGCCCCCTTTCCCCGGATCGGTTTGACCACCTCATGACCTTCTTTACGCTCTTTAGAGCGCTCCAGAACCGGTCTTAGCCTTTCATACCAATCAAGGGCTGTGTCTGCCCACTTGCCGATTTTGTCTCCAAAGACAAGTCGGCTCAAGTTGGTCAGGCCCTTAGGGGAGAAGGCATACTTTTCCTTGAGGCGGCGAACATCTGCCAGGGGGGCGTCTCTCACCTCATCCATCCGCTTTCGGAACAAAGCCAGATTGTTTTGCAGTGCGTTCTGTGCGGCCTTGATTCGGTCCAGGTCGTTGCGAAGCTCTTTCTGGATCTCCATGACCTCCTTGACGCCACCCAATACCCCTATCCCACCTTTGGCGGATCGCAGTTTCTCGATACGCTCCCTGTATGCCGCTAATTTGACCTTGTCCGGCAACTCCGCAAGACGCTTGGGCCATTGGTCCTTCTCCGCTTGGAGATCGGCTTGGAGCGCCTCTGCCAGCTCAAGGGACCGGAGCTTTTCTCTTTGAAGAATGTCACTTACATTCGGTACTCCAAGTGGTGGCAAGGTGAACTTTTCACCCGCTGCCCTTTTTGAGACGGACGGTGCAGCAGCCGGTCGCCGCGAAATTGCCCCGGATCTCTTTCGAGGGGTGTTGAGT
>DAOURD010000267.1:0-3645 GCA_030625295.1 Desulfobacterales bacterium
ATGGACTTTACCAGTAAGTTAGCGAAGTGAACAACCAACAGCTCCTTCGAGATAGGATCCGCCTTCTCTAAGTTGTCGTGGTAGGCAGCGATTTGGACATATCCGCTTGAGAACTTCCACCTCTTAAGGAGTGCGGCGCCAAACTTATTGTGATGTGTATCAACAGTGTTGTACAATTCCGCGGTATCGACGTTTTCCCCAAGTTTTTTCCTTCGTTGCAATTCACCAACAGCCTGGAAAAGAACTAGTTTTCCGATATCGTGCATCAGGCCCAAAGTAAAGGCGTCATCCGGCAGTTCGAGCTTGAGGACTTCAGAGACAATTTGTGAGGCATATGCGCACGACAGGGAATGTTCCCACAACTTCTCTATGAATTCTAAGAATTTCTTGTTTTTGGTGACATAAAGGGCTCGGTTGGAGATTGCATCGACATATTGCCTCGTGGTAGTGAGCCCCAAACGGGCGACAGCCTGCCCCAAGGTTTTGTTTTCTGTCAAGCCTCCATAATATACAGAGTTAGATACACTGATAAGTTTACAAGAAATTGCCGCATCTTGCTGTAGGAGAAACGCAATCTCCTGAAGACTAACGCCTTTATTAACCATCTCCTTGAATTTAATAGTTATCTGTGGAGGTGAAGGTAGATTGATCTCTCCACGTTTGAAGATGAAAACGATCTGGTCAAGGATACTTGTGCTTGTTCCCGGAGGCGATGCCTGAACATCTTCCTCACCAGATGCACCGACACGCTCTTCTAATTCATTCACCCGCTTCTTCAGGGTAATAATGGTTTGCTTCATCTGGTCCTGTTCGTCGAATTTTTCTATAGCTTGCCTAATCGATAGGTTGAGTACTTTATGATAATCACCTACTTTAACGATATAGTTGCAGGTACCCACCCTCATAGTTTCAATGGCACCCTTGACGTCATCAGGAGGTGTAAGCATTAGAACAGGCAGATAGGATTTCCTTAGGACTCCCATGAGAAAATCTTCTCCATAATACTCTGTAAAAGTATGGTCGAGAAGGACCAAGCAATACTTCTTCAGGTGGTCATCGGGTTTATTTGGCGATGTAATAACAGAGACATTGTACTCTTGACTGATTGTCTCCTTCAATTCACGAGCTTCGGCAGAGTTTCTGCTCGCAATAAGAACTGATTTCATACGCCACTCCGTTTACTCATAGAATCTTGTAGTGATCAAGAAGCTTCAGAAACCTGGTTTTGGAGTCCCTTTCAACTGATAAAAGATTGACTTCAAGTATTTCTTAGGTTCAAACCTCGGGCAGACACCGGTCAGGAATTCGGAAGATCCAATGACCAGATAGCCATCCGGCTCCAGGATATCCGCTATCTTGTTGAAAAGCTTGACACGGTTTTCCAGAGAAAAATAGATGGCAACGTTTCGGCAAAAGACGATATCGAATTTGCCCGGTTCGGTGAATGGTTCCAGAAGATTTTGCTTCTTGAAAGTGGCCATGGCCCTTATTTCATCCTTGACCCTCCAGTTATTGCCATGTGGAATAAAGTATTCTTGTAGCTTCTCCCTGGAGAGCCCCCGCTCAATTTCAAATCTGTTGTATTGGCCGTAACTGGCCTGGGCAATGACGGCATCGGATATGTCCGTGCCCAATAGTCTAATGTTGAATTTCGCAACATCGGGTAGAAGCTTCTTTAAGACAATCGCAATGCTGTACACCTCCTGCCCCGTAGAGCAAGCTGCGCTCCAGATGCGGATGGTCACTGGCAAGAAAGTTGAGGATTTGTAAGTCCTTTTGTCAATAAGGTCAGGCAGGATCTTGTGTTGCAGCAATTCAAAAGGGGGAGTATCCCGGAAAAAAAACGTCTCTCTGGTGGTAATGGCATCTATGATCTTTTTCTTAATAGACCCGCTGGCGTCTGATTTGGCTTTATAATGAAGCTCACTGTATGAGGCACAGCCGAGTTCTTCAACCAGGTCCCCGAGTCTTGTTTCTATAAGATACACCTTGCTTTCATCGAGGAAAATCCCTGATATGTCTTGTATATATTTGGCAATAACCTTGAGCTCATCTGGAGTTATTTTTATTGTCATTGGTTTAGCCGGTTTGGCCCGTTTAGCCGGTTGAGCCCGTTCTTTTCCATCTCAAAGTTCAAGGCTCAAAGCAAGAGTTTTTTTCAAGCTTTCAGCTTTTGCCTTCCTCCTTTCAGCCTTCAGCTTGGAGCTTTCAGCTTATTATCCGGCTAAGCGGGCTAAGCCATCTTTACTGTTCGACATATTTCTTGTGCAATCTTGTCCAGCGGGGCAATCACATCCACTATTCCGGCGTCAATGACCTCCTTGGGCATCCCGTAAACAACGGATGTCACCTCGTCCTGGGCGATGATCGTTGATCCGTTGCGTTTCATAAGCTTCGAGCCCAAGGTACCGTCTGAACCCATACCGCTCATGATGACACCGGTGGCCCGTCCCACGTAGTGATAGGCTATTGACCTGAAGAGATAATCAACTGAGGGCTTGCAGCTATTCTCAGGAGGATCATCCGTGATCCTGATAATCCGTGTCGTGGCCTCAGCGCCTGCCACAACCCTCATCTGCTTGCCTCCGGGGGCAATGAGAGCCACATTGGAACGTATGGCCTGCCCATCAACCGCCTCCTTGACCTCAAGGCCACATTTGGGATCGAGATTGTTGGCCAGAGCTTTCGTGAATACAGGAGGCATATGCTGGACAATCAACACGGGCACACCCAGGTCCGCGGGAAGTTGAGGCATCATCTGGGCCAGGGCATTGGGTCCCCCTGTGGAAATGCCAATACCCACAATGTCGGACTTCGCCCTCTTCTGCGTTGTGATCGTTTTCATGCGTTGAACCATGCCAGCAGAGTCCGGTCCAGTCTTCTTTTCTGAAGTGGCCCCTTCAGGCGTGGATTTTCCTTTTAATATGCGCCTTATCTCCTGGCGGCGAGCAAACGCCTTTAGCATGGGAGCAAGGCTATTACTTACGGCTTCCCTGTTTTCCGCCATGGAGCCGGTTTGAGGCTTTGGGATGAAATCAAAGGCCCCCAGTTCCAGCGCCTTGATCGTGATTTCACCGCCCTCCTGGGTAAGGGTGCTGAGTACGATGGCTCCCACGTCCGGCCACTCCACTCTCATAAGCGCCAGGACCTCCAGGCCGCTCATCTCAGGCATCTCTATGTCCAGAATTAAGACGTCTGGCCTCAGGGAGGCTATCCGAGACATGGCGATCTTCCCGTTGTTCGCCGTGCCCACGACTTCCACGCCGGGCGATTCAGCTAAAACATCGCTGACTATCTTTCGATAGACCACGGTATCGTCAACCACCACCACTCTGAGGGGCTTATCATTTAACATTTTTCATCTACCATTCATTCTGGACTACTCAACCAATAACTAATCCTTTTCCTTAAGTACCTCCTCCACATCCAGGATGCCGACCAGACTATTTTCGGTCTTGTATACGCCCTCGAAAAATTTTCCCTGAACGCCGCTGATATTGGACGGGGGCGGTTCAACTTTGTCCCAATCGGCCAGTACCACATCGCCGATACGATCCACCAGAAGCCCTATGTATTCGTCTTGCGAATCGACAATGATGTTCCGGGTCGCATCGCTCAACTGGGTCGCGGAAAGGCTGAGTTTTT
>DAOURD010000054.1:0-6541 GCA_030625295.1 Desulfobacterales bacterium
TTGGGCAGGGATTTTTTTGATTTGGTAAACGAGTTTAACTCTGAGGAGATTTCCTCTTTTCAGGAACCTGGTGAGGATAATCTGTTCTTGTGCATTCAATCCGACATCTTAAATCTCCGGGACAGGGATCAGGGTTCGGACACAAAAAAGCTTGTAGCCCAGGATGACACTTCAATCCAGATCCACTCATGCCACAGTCCCATGCGAGAAATAGAAGTGCTGCATGACCAGCTTCTTGAGATGTTTGAAAAGGATCCGAGCCTTTTGCCCAGGGACGTCCTGGTCATGACACCGGATATCGAAACCTACTGCCCTTATGTCCAGGCCGTATTTGATGTACCCGCTAATGACCCCAGAAGGATTCCTTTTAGCATTGCAGACCGAAGTGTCAGGAAAGAGAGCCAGATCATCGATACCTTCCTATCAATTCTGGACCTTTGTGGCAGCCGTTTTGGTGCCCCCCAGGTTCTCGCTATTCTGGAATCGCGGGCGGTGCAGCGAAAATTCGGTTTATCGGAGGCAGATTTTGAGCTTATTCGGAGATGGGTGAACGATACACGAATAAGATGGGGAATCGACGAAAAAAGCCGAAGTGAACTGGACCTGCCTCCCTTCCCGGAGAATACCTGGAAAGCTGGCCTGGAAAGGCTTCTCCTGGGCTATGCCATGCCCGGCCACGACGAGAACATGTTCGGTGGTGTTCTTCCATACGACCATGTCGAGGGCAGTGAAGCTTCAGTGTTGGGGAAATTCCTGGGATTCGCAGCCCGGCTTTTTGCCGACGTGACATCCCTCGGTCAGCCAAGGACCTTGAATGAGTGGTCCAAGACCCTGACTGAGCTCCTTGAAGGACTTTTCTTGGCAGATGAAGATACGGAAAGTGAGACGCTGCTAATACGACGGACGCTCAAGGATTTGGGTGACACCAAGGAGATATCAGGTTTCGATGAAGAGATTGATATCCGTGTAATAAAGTCGCATCTGGGGAGTTACCTTGAAAAGGAAGGCTTCGGGTTTGGTTTTATTGCCGGTGGTGTTACTTTTTGTGCCATGTTGCCCATGCGAAGCATTCCCTTCAAGGTTATCTGTCTTGTGGGTATGAATGGGGATGCTTATCCGAGGCAGTCCAAACCATTGGGTTTTGATCTCATGGCAAAAAACCCAAAGCCGGGCGACCGCTCCCGTCGCCATGACGACAGATACCTCTTCCTGGAGGCGATCCTTTCAGCCAGGGAAAAATTGTATATCAGTTATGTGGGTCAAAGTATCCAGGATAACACCCTTATCCCGCCATCCGTCCTGGTTAGCGAACTCATGGATTATACCGAACAGGGCTTCAAGATAGAAGGGGAGAAGATCCTGGACCACATTATCACAAAGCACCGTCTTCAGGCTTTCAGCCCCGAGTATTTTAAAAAGAACAAGAAATTATTCACCTATTCCGAAGCAAACTGCCAGGCAGCCGAGTGCATTCTGAAAACCCGGCAGGCTCCCATACCGTTTATTTCCAAAGGACTTTCTGATCCGGAACAAGAATGGAAAACGGTTGACCTGGACCGGTTGTGCAGCTTTTTTGGCAATCCGGCAAAGTTTCTGCTCAACAGACGCCTTGGGATCTATCTTGAGGAAAGGGCCTCGATTCTGGAAGAGAGAGAAACTTTTGACGTCAAGGGCCTGGAAAAGTACTTGCTGGAGCAAAGCTTGGTGGAAAGAAAGTTTTTGGGGCGAGAGCTTGAGGATTTCTTGCCCGTAGCAAAGGCTTCAGGGGGGCTCCCACATGGGACCATAGGCGAATGCATATATGACAGCTTAATTTATGGGGTCAAAAGGTTTGTAGAAATGACTGAGCCTAACATGCAGGGAACAAAGCTTGAGCCGCTTGAGATAGACCTGAGCATATCACGTTTCAGGGTAACCGGGAGAATCGATGCTATATACCCGGAAAGGTTGATACAATACCGTTATGCCAAGGTAAAGCCCAAAGACCGCCTCAAGGTATGGATTCATCACCTTGCACTCAATTGCCTCAAGGTTGATGATTATCCTCGGACCAGTATGCTGGTAGGCTTGCGCCCTACAGGCCCGGAACCGGTGTGGATAGCCTGGGAATATTCCCCGGTGGAAGACAGCGAAGAGATTCTTGGGAAACTCCTGGAGAAGTACTGGGAGGGTCTCATAAGGCCTGTTCATTTCTTTCCGAAATCTTCCTGGGAATATGCCCAAATGGTTCTGGAACGAAACAAGTCTGAAGAAGAAGCTCTGGTCAAAGCCCGTACCACTTGGGCGGGAAGCGATTATCACCGAGGTGAGTGCGAAGACGCCTACTATCAACTCTGTTTTGGCAGCACCGATCCACTCGATTCGGAATTTCAGCAGATTGGCATAGACGCCTTCGAACCACTCCTGGTTAACCAGAAAGAAATTGGTTGAAAGCCATAACGTATCTCAGACAAATAATCTGCCCGCACACGGCTCAAATGAATCAGCCACAGACACACACGGACATACACAGACTTTTCCCCTGCGGACCCCAGTTAAATATGCTTCGCATTTCACGGGGCAAGCTTCGCAGGGGAAAAATGGTCATCGCTGACGCGATATGGGGCCACTTCTTAATAATGCGGCAGCACGGGTGGACGTGGTCATACGTTGCAAGAATGGATAGAACATTGCCCGAAGAGCTGAGATTATCCACTGGGCAGAGTCGCCCAGGGGATTGTCTGTGTTGGTCTGTGTGGGTCTGTGGCTAATTCAATAATGGACGACAAATGACCAAAATCAAACACTTTGATCTCTTAAACGCTCCCCTTGAAGGAACAAATCTGACCGAGGCCAGCGCCGGTACGGGAAAGACCTACACCATTACGGGGCTCTTTCTCAGACTGGTCTTGGAGAAGAAACTTTCCGTAGAAGAGATACTCGTAGTCACCTTTACCGAAGCTGCCACAGAGGAGTTGAAAGACAGGATTCGCAGTAAGCTGAGGGAAGCCATAGAAGCATTCGCTACGGGTCACAGTCAAGATAACCTCCTCAATGAACTGGTGAAAAAATATAAGGATTCAAAGGCTGCATTAAGGTGCCTCAGAGAGGCGGTGCGGGATTTTGATCAAGCCGCAATATTTACCATACACGGGTTTTGCAGAAGGATGCTCCATGAGAACGCTTTTGAAAGTGGCAGCCTTTTTGATACCGAACTGGTAACCGACCAGGAAAATCTGAAAAGGGAAATTGTTGATGATTTCTGGCGCAAACATTTCTACAACGCTTCTCCCCTTTTCATTCATTATACCCTTAACAACAACGTCTGCCCGGACGGTCTCCTTTCTCTGCTTGGAAATAAGGTCGGCCAGCCATACCTGAAGGTTATTCCTCAAGTTCAAATCCCTGATTCTTCTTTGCAAGAACAGGAATTTCGTGAATCCTTCAATGAGGTTCGCCAGACATGGCGATCGGCAAAAGCCGACATAGAAGATATCCTTACAACCGATAAAGGTCTAAACAGAAACAAATACAGAAAGACCAGCATCCGGGGCTGGATTCAGAGTATGAACGATTATGTGGAGTCGGGGGGCAATAATCCAGTCTTATTCACGAGTTTTAAGAAGTTTACCTCAAGCGAACTCGAAGGGGCAGTGAAGAAAAATTATTCACCTCCGGCTCACCCGTTCTTTGAACTCTGTGAGAGGCTAAAAGAAAAACAGGAGAAGCTCGAGAGGGTTTTCGAACAGCGCCTCCTCGGGCTGAGAGTGGAGTTATTCCGGTACATGCAAGTTGAGCTTGCCAGGAGAAAAGCAGACAAGAACATCCAGTCTTTTGACGATCTTTTGCTCAGACTTCACCAAGCCCTATATGACAAGGGTGGAGAAAAGCTCGCAAAAGCCATGAGGATGAAATTCAAAGCTGCCTTGATAGATGAATTCCAGGACACGGATCCGGTTCAGTACGCCATTTTCAAGAAAGCTTTTGGTGACGAAAACAGCATCCTCTTTCTTATCGGCGATCCCAAGCAAGCCATATACAGTTTCCGCAGCGCTGATGTCTTTGCCTACATGGACGCAGCGACAACTGTAGAATCCCGGTGCACCCTGGGGGAGAACTGGCGATCCGAGCCCGATTTGATCAGCGCAATAAATACCATGTTTGCCAATGCAGACCTTCCCTTTGTGTACGACAAGATTCCGTTTCAACCGGCTGCACCAGCAACAAAAAAGGACCGCGAAGTTTTCAGGATAGATGGGGAGTCCGAACCGCCTTTCCAGTTGTGGTTTGTAGATGCACAGAAAGCAACAGGACTCGACAAGCCGATTACCAAGACATTAGGACGGGAGCTGATTCCCACGGCTGTGGCGGCGGAAATCTCACGACTTCTCAATCTTGCCAGAAAGAATAAAACTCTCTTAGGGAAAAGAGCGCTAAGGGAAGAAGACATTGCCGTCCTGGTGCGGACAAATGCTGAGGCACGCCTAATGCAGCAAGCCCTCTCTGCTCTTAATGTCCCCAGCGTTCTCTACAGCACAGGCAACCTCTTCGATTCCCACGAAGCCATGGAAATAGAGAGGGTTTTGGCCGGCATTGCTGAGCCAAACCACGAGAAACTCCTTAAAGCGGCCCTGGCAACAGATATGATGGGCGTCAAAGGAGAAGGTCTGGACAGTTTGATGGAAGATGAGACCGGATGGGAAGAATGGCTTGTTAAATTCAAGGCATGGCACGATCTGTGGAACGAAAGGGGTTTTATCCGGATGTTCCGGTCCTTACTGCTAGAAGAAAAAATCCTGACGCGCCTCATGTCGTTTCCCGATGGAGAACGTCGCAATACGAACCTGCTGCATCTCTCGGAAGTCCTTCATCAGGCATCTACTGAAAAAGCCCTTGGCATGGCAGGACTCCTGAAGTGGCTTTCGGAACAGAGAGATCCAAATACACCGCGGTTAGAAGAACATCAGCTCCGTTTGGAAAGTGATGAGAATGCGGTAAAACTCGTTACCATCCATAAAAGCAAGGGCCTTGAGTATCCTGTGATATTCTGTCCCTTTGCATGGGGCGGCTCAAGGATGAGGAATCCAGGAGATCCTTTTACGTTTCACGATGAAGGCGACAACATGCGGCCAACCCTCGATCTTGGCTCTGAAGAGATGGATGAAAACCGTGTGCTTGCGGAAAAGGAACAGCTAGCAGAGAACGTGAGGCTACTCTATGTGGCTTTAACGCGGGCAAAGAATCGCTGTTACCTCGTCTGGGGTCGTTTCAATGAGGCTGAGAGCTCGGCCCCGGTGTATCTCTTTCATCAACCGGAGTCATGGGAAGGCGATGTTTTAAGCGCAATCGAAGAAAGGTTTATTGGTTTGAGTGATGAGGAGGTTCTTGCGGATCTGGAGACCATTGTATCAAAGAGCGGCGGCACTATCAGCCTCTCTGAGATGCCGATGGAAGCAGGGAAAGCATATTCACCATCTGTGGGCAAGAGAGTAAAACTTACCTGCCGGAAATTTTCAGGACAAATAGATCGTTCCTGGCGCATATCAAGCTTTTCGTCTCTGGTATCCGGCCAGCGGCACGGTCCGGAGATAGCCGATCGTGATGCAATAAGCCTTCTTCCTGACCGGTATGACGAAAGGATTTTGGAACAATCAGCCGTCGAACAAGAGCCTGCGGGTATCTTTTCCTTTCCCAGAGGCACAAAGGCAGGAACACTTGTGCACGACATATTCGAGCACCTGAATTTCGCGCAAGAAGATACTTCCTTGACGGAAAAACTGGTAGCAGATAAACTCGCGGAATACGGTTTTGAGCCCAAGTGGCAAGAAACGCTCTGTGATATGATTCAAAAAGTCCTTTCCGTTCCCCTTGATCCGGCCCAAAAAGATTTTACCTTGTCGCGCATCCAGAACAAGGATCGGCTCAACGAGTTAGAGTTCTATTTTCCATTGAAATCAATCTCACCGAAAGAGTTGAAAAGTCTATTTGCAAAACACGCCGGTCGTGAACTTCCAGCCGAGTTTCCTGTGCGTATTGAACAGTTAGCTTTTGCGCCAGTTAGGGGATTCATGAAGGGATTCATGGATATGGTTTTTCAGTTCGAGGGCCGTTACTACCTCGTGGACTGGAAATCAAATTTTCTTGGTACCAGAGTGGATGATTATTGCCAGGAAGCCTTGGCAGTAGCCATGGAAAAGGAGCTTTATTTTCTTCAGTATCACATATATGCCCTGGCCCTGAACCAATACCTGTACCTTCGGCTGCCTGGTTACAAGTATGAGACGCATTTTGGAGGGATCTATTACATATTCCTTCGCGGAGTGGATCCGGGCAGGGGGCCGGAGTTTGGCATTTACAGGGACAGGCCGCCTGTAGCGTTCATAAACGAATTATGCAAGAACCTGATCAATTAAAGTCTCGGAATTGTAACTTCTCAATAAATTCGGGCAATTCCTTGTCACCGACCCGCCCTGTCATTGCGAGGAGTCCGCCGCAGGCGGACGACGAAGCAATCTCCTTGCTATGAAAGAGATTGCTTCGCTTCGCTCGCAATGACGAAAAC
>DAOURD010000130.1:0-5140 GCA_030625295.1 Desulfobacterales bacterium
AATCCAAAGGCATGATGAAGGACTCGGACTGCCAGCTCTGTGTATTTTTCTTCAATGACACACGAGATCTTTATTTCCGAGGTACTAATCATCGTGATGTTAATATTTTCTTTTGCAAGGACCGTGAACATTTTGGCAGCCACACCGGAATGGCTTCGCATCCCCACGCCGATAACTGACACTTTGGCAATATGTTCGTCTCCCAACACCTGTTCAGCGCCAATCGATTTAGCCACCTCTTTCTGAATAGCCATGGCCTTTTGATAGTCGTCCTTGGGTACTGTAAATGTGAGGTCGGTCAGTCCTCCCTTCCGCGTATTTTGGATAATCATGTCCACAACGATTCCAGCCTCGGCTATACGTGTAAAAATGGTCGAAGCAATGCCAGGCCGGTCTGGGACCCTGGTTAAGGTGATGCGTGCTTCGTCCTTGGTGTAGGTGATACCCGATACTACAAGTCGTTCCATGTCCTCCTCTTCCACGACCATGGTTCCTTCCTCCTCTACAAAAGACGATCTAACATGAACGGGCACACCAAACTTCTTGGCAAACTCTACGGCCCGACTTTGCAACACCTTGGCACCCAGACTGGCCATCTCCAACATCTCATCATAGGCTATCTTATGAAGTTTCTTGGCATCTTTACAAAGATTGGGGTCTGTGGTGTAGACCCCGTCCACATCCGTATAAATCTCGCACACGTCGGCCTTGAGCGCGGTCGCCAGAGCTACAGCAGACGTGTCAGAGCCTCCCCTGCCTAGGGTAGTGATATTGCCTTGTTGGTCGCGGCCCTGGAAACCGGCAACCGCCACGACTTTTCTCTGACTCAGCAATTCCTTGATTCGGGTGGCATCTATTCCTACGATGCGAGCCTGTCCAAAGGCCCTGTCGGTTACAATTTCAGCCTGATGACCTAGAAGTGATATGGCTGGACAGCCCATGGATTCTAACATGATGCACAACAGGGACACCGTGGTTTGTTCGCCTGTGGCCAACAAGACGTCAAGTTCTCGCCTGTTGGGATCATTGGTTATCTGATGTGCCAATTGGATGAGACTGTCTGTTACTCCGGCCATGGCTGAGAGTACTACGACCACGTCATTTCCGGCGGAATACACCCTGATGATCCGTTTGGCAACCTTTCTGATTCGGTCCAGGTTCGCGACCGAAGTGCCACCATATTTTTGAACAATCAAAGCCATCCCATACACTTCTCTATCAAATCAACAGCACTTTGTCCATATGCTGTCAGGTGCAATTCGCGCGTCTGGTCATCCACAATGGAAATCGAGATAAAGAGTCGTTCTTTTGGGAGTACGTCGATTATCTTTTCGGCCCATTCAATGACTGTGACGTCATCACCTCCAATGATCTCATCCAGGCCAATCTCATCTAGTTCTACGACGTTTCCTATGCGATACAGGTCCATGTGAAAGAGGCGAAGCCGTCCGGGATATTCATTCACCAGGGTATAACTGGGACTCGTTACATAAAGGTCCTCAGGTACCTGTAAACCTCTGGCAATCCCCTGGGTAAGACAGGTCTTGCCGCTCCCCAGTTCGCCGCTCAGGCCAATTACCGATCCATTGGTCAGGTATTTGCCGAGAAATGCCCCCAGGCGAACTGTTTCTTCAGGAGAGTGGGAGACAATGTGATGTTCCTTGCTTTTCAAAGGGTTCTGATAAATACGTTCGGGGAGGAAGGACGTCCCGGGGGGGACTTCTCCAATCCCTTGATTTGCCCAGGAAGAATTTCTATGACATCCGAGGCGAGAAATCCCACCGGACCCATGCTTTGGGCAAGGAAATCGGCCGCACAACCGTGTAAGTAGACACCTGCATTTGCAGCTTCACTAACAGACAGACCCTGGACGATCAGACCTGCAATCATGCCTGTGAGCACGTCTCCCATCCCGCCGGAAGCCATACCGGGATTTGCAGTGGGGTTGATCGAGGCGGTCCCGTCAGGGTGAGCAACAACTGTTCTTGCTCCTTTCAAGACCAAATAGACCTTGTGGGTTGTCGCAAAGTTGCGGGCCTTACGGATCCTTTCTTGCTGGACCTGTGAAGGCGTCGTTCCCACAAGTCTTGCCATCTCACCCGGATGAGGCGTCATCACGACAGGCACCTTCAGGTCTTTCAAACACTCCAAGCCTCCAATAAGAGCGTTGAGGCCGTCTGCGTCAATTACTACTGGAACATGGGATGTCTGGATGAGCCTTCTAACCAGATCCTGTGTTGGCTTGGCCGTGCCCATGCTTGGGCCAATGGCCAGCCCCTTCTTGCCCTCCAGGAGGCCCATAATTTTCTCATATGCGGATAACCCCAAGGTCTGGTTGGCATTTTCAGGGAGCGGCACGGTCATCACCTCGGTTAACTGCGATTCCATGGCCATGTTGAGGCTCTTTGGAATTCCAAGGGTTACAAGGCCTGCACCCATGCGCATGGCCGCGCGACTTGTCATGACCGCCGCACCTGTCTTGCCTGGTGATCCCCCTATAACCAGGAGATGCCCGGTGGATCCCTTGTGGCTTTGAAGTGCCCTCGATCTAAAACAGGGCTTTATCACTTCTCGGGTCAGGAGATGCTGTTTTGGGCCGACCTCGTCAACAACAGCAGGCGGGATTCCAATATCAACAACCTCTAAGGTGCTGACAAACTCTGTTCCTGGTAACACAACATGGCCAATTTTAGCTAATCCAAAGGTCACAGTCAGAGTCGCCTTGATGCAGCAACCCCGTGATTTGCCAGTGTCTGAGTCAAGACCGGAGGGAATATCTACGGCAACGATCGGTTTTTGAAGCGTATTTAAGAACTCAATTATCTCTTTGAAGAGTCCCCGGACATCAGACTTAAGACCGGTACCGAGCATGGCATCTACCCAAAGGTCACAGTCTCTCATCTGGCCCCGGTGGAACTCAAAGGCGGTCATGTCCGGGACTTCATGAACCGGTACGCCCATTTGGTCAAGCAGTTTCAGGTTCGCCGCCGCGTCCCCTCGAACACGCTCTCTTTCGGATAGCAGATATACGGCCAACTCAATATGGTTGCTGGCCAAATATCGTGCGATTACAAAACCGTCGCCACCGTTGTTACCCCGCCCGGCCGCGATACCTACCTTCATGTGGCGTACATCCGGAAAGTGGCGGAATAAGGCGTCTACAGTACCCCGTCCCGCGCTTTCCATGAGGACGATACCGGGAATTCCAAAGGATTCAATGGTCAGACGGTCCATCTCCTTCATCTGTTGCGCCGTAACAAGATACATTCATACCTCCAGAACAATCACGGCAACGGCATACAGGCCGTTGTCCGAAAGGCTCAAAAAGCTATTTTTGATACCATATTCCGCAATCCGCATTCCGAAATCACTTCACAGCTCCTTGATCAATGCAATCATTTCTCTTACAGCCTGATCCAGGCCCACGAAGACTGCACGGGCTATGATGCTGTGGCCGATGCTGAATTCGTCGATTTCGGAAAGTCCCTTAAATGCCCTGATGGTCTGATAACCCAAGCCGTGGCCGGCGTTGGCCCGAAGTTTCAATTTGTGGGCAAGTTTTGCGCTGTCCACGATTTTTTTGAAGGCTTCAGCCCCCTTTTTTGGGGTATCTGCGTCACAAAAAGTTCCCGTATGAATCTCTACGCAATTGGCATCTATCCGATGGGCAAGCTTGATCTGATCCAGGTCAGGGTCAACAAAGATGCTCACCGGTATTCCCCCTTTTTGAAGAGCCTGGACTGCATCGGATACCGCATCTTTGTGAAGACTGAGGTCGAGGCCGCCTTCGGTGGTCAACTCCTCCCGTTTTTCCGGCACTAATGTCACCAGGTCAGGTTTGATTTCCAGGGCAATGGCAATCATTGCCGAAGTTGTGGCCATTTCCAGGATTAACTTGGTCTTAATCGTTTCCCGTAAAAGTCGGACATCCCGGTCCTGGATATGTCGTCGATCTTCTCTAAGATGGACAACCACCCCATCGGCACCGGCCAGCTCCACCATTGCTGCGGCCGTGACCGGGTCCGGAATATTGATTTTTCTTGCTTCCCTGAGCGTGGCTACATGATCGACGTTAACTGCTAAGGATGGCATATCATAACCTCCAAAAAGAAAGTGAACTAAAGTGAGCTAAAGTGTCTAAAGTGAGCTAAAGTTGAACAGATTTAGGGATTGCGAATCCCTCAATCCCTCAATTCGAAATCCTGCAGCAACATTAGCAATTCTTCCTCCTTAATCCTCATGGCTTTGGCCTGTTCTGATGTTTTCTCGTGGTCAAATCCAAAGAGGTGCAAGATCCCGTGGATCAAGAGTTGGTCGAATCGTGATTCAACAGATATGCTGGCGTCCTGTGCTTCGCGGGCTGCTGTGTCGAGGGATATGACCACATCTCCCAAGAGGTTCGGGCTAATTTGCCCGAAAGGGCCATCTCGCATTGCAAATGCAATTACATTCGTCGGGCCGGATCGGCCCAAGTATGTCTTATTGAGCCTCGCGATTTCCAGATCGTCTACAATGAGGACAGACAACTCCCCGTCAGGACATTCCAAGGCGTTTAATATTGTTTTCGCCTTCTTCTCTATTTCCTCGTGAGCGATTCTGTAACGATCTTGCCTGTCTTCTATCAGAATTTCCATTCAGCTTCTGGGTCACACCATCGATCCTGGCGACCCTTTTGGGATACTCGATTCGGTGATGGTGGATGCCGTTTAGGATTTTGTTGAAACTTTTGGCAATCTCATGAAGGTCTTTCAGGGTAAGTTCGCACTCATCCAACTGCCCATCTAAGAATATTTTGTTGATGATCCTTTGAACGAGCCCATTGATTCGGGCTGGCGTAGGGTTTTCAAGGGACCTGGATGCAGCCTCCACTACGTCGGCCAGCAGGACGAGGCCTGCCTCTTTGGTCTGAGGCTTGGGACCCGGGTACTTGAAATGCTCCGTATTGACGGCATCCTCGCCTTTTAGCTGTTTGGCCTTTTCGTAAAAATAGGTGATTAGGCTGGTGCCATGATGCTGTTGAATGATATCGATAATTTCTCTTCCGAGCCTATGGTTCCTGGCTATCTCCACACCATGTTTCACGTGAGCGATAAGGATCAGGCTCGACATGGATGGCGTCAGTTTGTCGTGTCTGTTTTCG
>DAOURD010000281.1:0-3548 GCA_030625295.1 Desulfobacterales bacterium
GAAAAATTCCGTGAAAAGATGTAAGGGATAAGGACCATGAAAGGTGAAATGATTTCCGTCGGCATTGATACTGTGGTGGGGGAGACCGCGAAAATCAAAGTCGAAGGTTACAGGTTTGTCACCATGTCTTGCGCGGAGCTGGATGAGACCATGGTAGACATCCTGTACCATTTCGATAAGGATCTCGAACTGAAACATTTTCGGCTGACAGTGCCCCGGGATACCCCGGTGCCGAGCATTTCCCCGGTCTATTTCGCCGCCTTCCTGGTCGAAAACGAAATACAGGACCTGTTTGCCGTCCGCTTCAAAGGGCTGGCCATCGATTACGAGCGCACCCTGTACCTGGACGAGGAAGTAAAGGTCACGCCCTTTTGCAAGTACACTGTGGAGAAAACGGAGTAGGGAGTAAGCAGTAAGCAGTAGGGAGCGAGGATAACCTGCTATGCCCCAGATAATACCGTTCGGACCACAACACCCGGTGTTGCCCGAACCGATTCATTTGAAACTGAGCGTGGAGGACGGGATCATCACGGAGGCTGTTCCAGCCTTCGGGTTTGTCCACAGGGGGCTTGAGAAACTTGCAGACATCCGCGATTTTCACCAGATGATCCAGGTGGTGGAGCGAGTTTGCGGCACCTGCTCGATGATGCACGCCATGTGCTACGCTCAGGGCATCGAGGAAATGATGGGCGTTGAAGTGCCGCCCAGGGCAAGGTTCCTGCGCGTCATCTGGGCCGAATTGCACCGGATGCACAGCCATCTCTTGTGGCTTGGCCTGTTTGCCGACAGCTTTGGCTTTGAAAGCCTGTTCATGCAGATCTGGAAAATCCGTGAAAAAGTCCTGGACATCAACGAGGCCACCACAGGGAACAGGATTATCGTCGCGGTCAACGTCATCGGCGGCGTCAGAACGGATTTGAACCAGGAGCAGATGCGCTGGATCCTCTCTGAGCTTGCGGAGGTAGAAAAGGAAATCAGGCGATTGGAAACCACCTTGATGGATGACTACACCGTCAAGAAGCGGACCGTGTGTAAGGGCGTCTTAACACGTAGCCAGGCATTTGAGTTGGGTCTTGCCGGTCCGACGCTGCGGGCCAGCGATGTTGCCCAGGACATGCGCATACTCGGGTATGCTGCCTACAACGAGCTGGACTTTGAGCCGGTGGTGGAAAAGGACGGTGATTGCTATGCCCGTTGCAAGGTTCGCTTTCGCGAAACCCTGCAAAGTATTGACATCATCAGACAGGCCGTCTCCAAGATACCCGAGGGTGAGTTAAGCGCAAAGGTCAAGGGCAGGCCCGATGGTGAGTCCGTTTCCCGGGTGGAACAGCCCAGGGGCGAATGCTTTTATTATATCAAGGCAAACGGCAAGAAAAACCTGGACAGGCTGCGGATCAGGACACCGACGTTTGCCAACGTCCCGGCGCTTCTCGCCATGCTGCCCGGCATGTGGCTGTCCGACGTGCCGGTGATCGTCCTGTCCATTGACCCGTGCATTGCCTGCACGGAAAGGTAAGGGGGTATGGACTGTGTTCAAAATGACCCCGAACATAATCAGAAACTTCGTCACCAAAAGGGCCACGAGGCGCTATCCCCATGAGGTAAGAGCGCCCTTTGAAGGCGCGCGGGGCGAGCTGTATAACGAAATCGAAAAATGCACATTTTGCAGGATTTGCGCTGTCAAGTGCCCTTCACAATGCATCACGGTGGACAAAAAGACGGCCACATGGGAATGCAACCCCTTTGCCTGCGTGTATTGCGGCATATGCGTGGATGTCTGCCGGGAAAAATGCCTGCACCAGAAATGCCAGTACCGGCCTCCGGTTTGCGAACGGGAGATTATTTTAATGAGGGGCAAGACCAAAAAGAAAATGAAGCAACAATAAAGTTTCAGAAAAAGATTTTGGCAAGGCCAGACGGGTTTTCACTTTTACAATCTGTAAAGAATACTGACAGACATCTTTCATGGGCCACGGGCAAAATTCCGTCCTCTCTTGAATAATATTACCTGTTTTCAACTACTTGTTCCGATTACCAGTCATCATTTGTCTTGGCACACCCATTGCTCTTTCTCACTCCAAACGACTGAGAAGGTAAATGCCGTGACCGAACAATTCACCATATTGATCGCAGACCGCAACCCCCACGTTCGGGAGTTTTTGCGTCGCGAGTTCATGGCAGAGGGCTACCGCGTCCGGACCGCCAAGGATGGCCGCGAGGTGGTGAGGATGACTCATGCTGATGAGCCTCCGGAGCTCCTGATCTTAGATCTGGACATGCCTTATGTGAGCGGACTGGCAATATTGGAGGAACTCCAGAACCGGAAGTCTCCTCTACCAGTAGTGGTCCACACCTTCCTTACGGAGCATGCAAAGCACCCCGCGGTCCAAAGGGCGGCAGGTTTTTGGGAGAAGCGCGGCAATAATATTGACGGCTTTAAGGCAACTGTCGCACAGGTGCTGAGAAAGTGCTATCCTCATCAGTTTGAGGCGGAGCTTCGTTAGAAAACACATGTTGATTTCTCCGTGGGTAACCACTTCCCAAAATATGAATTGTTTTTTTCTCTTGATTAGGGTAATAGACACGCACAGACAATTCGGGAAGGGAGGTGGGAGAAATCAGGACTGGAGGCGGCTATGAGGAGGGGGATCATGCCCTGGCAAACCGAAACACATAAAGAACCAAACAAAAAAAGGAGGTGCAAGCGATGGCGGAAATAAAGAAGATTCTTTTCCCTTGTGATTTGACAGAAAACTCGTCAAAGATTCTCCCCTATGTTTTGTCGGTTTCTGAGAAATGCAACAGCATGATTTATCTGCTTCATGTTGTACAAGACCTTCACAGGTGGGGCAAAGTGTACATTCCCCATGCTTCCATGAATACGTTTCAAAACGAAGCCCTGGAAGGAGCTGAAACGGCCCTGGACAGGGTTTGCGACGAACAGTTGGAAAGCTGTCCCAACTTTCAAAGAAGGATCGTTTCCGGGGACCCGGCCACGGAAATTCTGAAGACTATTGAGACCGAAGATATAGACCTGGTAGTCATGGGAACACACGGCCGCAAGGGATTGGAGCACACGATCTTTGGGAGCGTGGCCGAGAATGTGGTGAAGAAATCCCCCGTTCCTGTGATGACTGTTAATCCTTATAAGGTCAAATAACTCTTTGTCCAAATGGGCATGATCTTGTGTAACCATTTTCAACGATTGAAATCCGAACATGTAAAAAAATGCCACCTGTGCGGTTGCCTGAAAATTTCCCCTTTATAACACGTTGAGGCCGTTAGCCGGGCCAAGCGCAAAGTAGCGTGGGGGCTCTGCCCCCCACAATATGTGCCCCACAGAGGGGGCACGCTACGGAGTATCAATGTGTGGAGCATGTTCAACAAGCCAACGGGCTCAACAGGGAAACACACTAACCGCACAGGTCGAAAGAATGTGATCGGCCAGGAGGTATATGATGAAAAAGGCGAGCTGTTTCGCAGTGATCTTCTTAACCGTCGTTTTGACCATCTGTCTGTTTGGTACGCAAGGCACAGCAGGTGAGACG
>DAOURD010000334.1:0-3061 GCA_030625295.1 Desulfobacterales bacterium
GGGCCGTCTGTGGAGGAGCTATCCGGGGCTTGGGATGCTATGGATCGTTATGATACCGCCAAGATTCGAACGAATTTGGATGGCCCGGTTTGCGATATTGTAGGCACGGGATCAGATTCTCTAAAAACCGTCAACTGCTCCACTCCGGCCTTTTTCATCGCTTCCGCTTGTGGGTTATCCATAGCCAAAAAAGGAGCCAGATTGGTCACCGGCGTTTCAGGAGCATCGGATATTCTCGAAATCTTGGGAGTAGATCTGGATATCCCTCTTTCTCAGGCTGAGAAATGCTTGGAAAAATACGGCATTTGCTATCTTCCAGGCGAAGCCTTCCTGAAGTCCGGATGGGCGCGGCTCATAAAATCCATGCGTTTTACTTCGGTTTTCAACATCATTGGTCCATTGAGCCGTCCCTGTGCTCAGACCAACTGCATGGTCATCGGTGCATACGCTCCTGTCGTGTGTGATCAACTAGTCGAAGTCCTCAAGGAAATCGGCATGAGTGCTGCCCTTGCTCCCTTCGGAATGGTGCATGGAAAAGAAGCAACCCAAGGAATGGATGAGTTCTCTCCTGCCGGGCCTACTAGGATAGTGGAATTGCGAAATTCTAAAATTGAAACCTATGAGGTCACTCCTGAAGATTTTGGTTTGAAAACAGTAGATTTCTCAAGGATTGCTAGCGGTAAAGCCGCCATGGAAAACGCCCAAAAGATTCTATATGTCCTCCAGGGAGAATATGACACGCCGGAGGCAGACTTCTTTTGCATGAATGCTGCTGCTGCTCTTTACATCGCTGATTTTGCTAAGAGTTATGCACAAGGCCTGGAAATGGCTAAGAAGGCTTTAGCTACTGGTAAGGCTTACGAAAAGGTGGAGCAACTTCTGGAATTTCAAGGAAGGGCGTAGGGGGAGGCGGTAAAGAGAGATGACGTTGAACCAGATTATTCATGACATCCAACCAGCAGATCAAAAGATTATGGAACAGGCTCGCGAGCACACCTCTGGGCTGGTCATGCCGCACCGTGCGCTGGGAGAGTTGCACCTAATCGGAGAGCGGCTGTGTGGTATACAGCGGACCCTGGAGCCTTCGGTCAAAGAGAAGGCTGTCCTGGTTATGGCTGGAGACCACGGTATTGCGGCACAGGGAGTCAGCGCCTATCCCAAGGAAGTGACCGGTGAGATGGTCAAGACCTTCATCCGGGGCGGGGCTGGAATCAACGTCCTGGCCCGCCAGGTCAATGCCCGTGTCCTGGTGGTGGACATAGGGACCATCTCTGATATCCGGGAACAGACCTCAGGAGAAAATGCGCTGGTAGTAAAAAAGATTGCCAAAGGCACGCACAATTTCACTTGTGGCCCTGCCATGACGCGGGAACAGGCAGAACAGTCTGTTATGGCAGGATATCAGGCGGCTGCGGACCTGTTTGAACAGGGCGTGCAACTGCTTGCGACCGGTGATATGGGCATCGGCAATACCTCACCTTCAAGCGCCATTGGAGCAGTGATTACTGGTCATCCTGTACAACGGATGAGCGGCCGTGGCACCGGTGTCGATGACGAAACCTTTGCCAGAAAATGCAAGGCCATCCAAAAAGGAATTACCGTCAACGCGCCTGATTCCAAGGACCCGTTGGATGTGTTAAGCAAGGTGGGAGGGTTTGAGATCGGCGGGATTGCCGGTGCCATACTTGCCGCAGCCCATTTCCATAGGCCGGTGGTCATTGACGGCCTGATTTCAACAGCCGGGGCTTTGCTGGCCCATGCAATGTCTCCTATCGTAGCAGACTATATGTTTGCAGGGCACCGATCCGTGGAACAGGGGCATCAGCGCATGCTCGAGCACATGGGGCTCAGGCCGATTCTGGACCTCGGGATGCGTCTTGGGGAGGGCACGGGGGCGACCCTGGCGATGCATATCATAGAAGCCGGAGTACACGTGTTTCTGGAAGTGCTCACCTTTGAGCAGGCCGGGGTCAGCAAGGGCGTGGCATGATCAGAAATCTCACGGCAGCCTTGCGATTTCTGACCATCCTTCCATTGGGCAAACCCGCAGATTTTTCAGGGCACCGCATGGTGCCGTACTTTCCGCTCGCAGGACTCATCCTGGGACTGCTGCTCGCACTGATAGACGCCATGCTCCAGCATATCTTTCCTTTGAACATTGTGTCATTGATTGATGTTGTCTTCCTTGCTGTCGTGACCGGCGCACTTCACCTTGACGGGCTTGCGGATACGGCCGATGGCCTTTTCAGCCACCGAAGTTCTCTGGATGCCCTTAAGATCATGAAGGACAGCCGTGTTGGGACCATGGGAATCCTTGCCCTGATCTTTGTCCTGGGCACAAAATGGGCTGGGCTTTCTTCCCTCCATGAGTATCGAGCATTTTACCTTATCATCATCCCCGCCTATGCAAGGGGTACGTTCACTATTGCCATTCACTTCATGGGTTACATTCGTCCCAAAGGAGGAACAGCTAGGGAGTTCTTTGCGGACAACAAAAACATCGCAAGCCTTGGATGGCTATCAGTGCCGGTGGCTTTTTCCTTGTGGCTCGGTTTCAGGGGCATAATCTTGAATGGTGTATTCATAGGAATCGTGATGCTCGTGACCCTTTATTACAAAAAAAAGCTCGGGGGCATTACCGGCGATATGTTGGGTGCCCTGGGGGAAGTGACAGAAGCAGGATTGTTCTTATTTGCAGGGATGGGGGTATAGAAAAGCAAAAATGATAAAAGGACACGGTGGCAACATCTATGAAATGGCAAAAACCCTCGGGTGCTCCCCCTGGGAAATCCTGGACATGAGCAGCAACGTGAGTCCCCTTGGGGTGCCCCCGGGGCTCAAGGTAACGCTCGAAAAAAGATGGGGAGAGATTACTTCCCTTCCAGAGGTTGACAGCGAAAGTTTACGGGTATCCTTTGCTGCCTCAATGGGCCTGGAGGCAAATCAGGTGGTGGCAGGAAATGGAACCACAGAGTTTATCTATATGATTCCCAAAGCCCTCAAGGTTAAGCAGGTCTTGATCGTTGGTCCCACCTACTCCGACTACGCGGATGCTTGTCAG
>DAOURD010000268.1:0-3642 GCA_030625295.1 Desulfobacterales bacterium
GGACTGGCGCTACCATCCGCAAGTTCATAGTTAACCCACATACCGTCTTTGCGAAAAGTAACAAAGCCAGCCTCTTCGAGTATCCTTAAGTGCTTCGAGACACTTGGTTGGGCTATCTGCAATGCAGCCTGCATTTCGCACACGCACATTTTTTTATGCTGTAACATCTTTATGATTTTCACCCGATTAGGATCGGAAAGAGCCTTCATAACTTTAACAAAATCTTTCATCATAGACCCCTAAATAATGCCTGACCGGAAACCTCTGTTTCTGTCATTTCGACCGAAGGGAGAAATCCATGTTTCGAACGAATGTGAGAAATCTTATCCACGATTAGGATTTTTCCTTGCAGTCGAAACAAGGATTTCTCGTCGCTACGCTCCTCGAAATGACATTTTTGCATAGTTTTCGTTCAGGCACTATTTAATTCTTTTTGTGGGTCTTTTCCTGGTCTGAATGATGGCTGAAATTATGTACAGGAAAGGATACTTATATGGACCGGATAAGTTGTTCAACGTTTGAAACAGGCCGGTGCATGCTGGGAAGGCTGCCGTACGGCAAGGATTTTGTTGAGACCATAGAAGAGTTCTGTGTGCAGAACTCGATTCAAACCGGAGTTTTCTCTGTGATAGGAGCCGTTATGTCGGTCACATTGGGGTCCTACGACCAGAATCAGCAGGTGTACGTCACTGTTAAAAAAGAGGAGCCGCTTGAAATCGTCCATTGCACGGGCAATGTGTCACTCAAAGATGGCAAGGTTACTGGGCATGCCCATGGGGTGTTTGCCGATATGAACGGCCAGACCACAGGGGGGCACATTTTTTCGGAAACCGTGGTCTATGCAGGAGAGATATACATCCAGGAACTTTTGGGTACCCCTCTGGAAAGAGAGTACGACGACAGAACAGGACTTTCATTGTGGAAGGAATGCTAAAATGGACGTCAAGATCATCGAGACCAAAGCGCCTAAGGAGCTTCCGGATGATTCGAAATTGGGATTTGGACGACTGTTCAGCGATCACATGTTCAACATGGACTACAACCAGGAGCAGGGCTGGCATAATGCCCGCATAGAACCCTATGCCCCGATCATGATGGATCCAGCTACCATGGTGCTCCACTATGGTCAGACCATCTTTGAAGGGCTGAAGGCATACCGCACCAGCAATGAAAAGATTCAGTTGTTCCGACCTGACGAAAACATGGCACGCTTTAACCGGTCGGCAAGGCTTATGTGTATCCCTGAAATCGATGAAGCCTTTGTCCTGCACGCTCTGAAAAAGCTCATCTCCATTGATAAGGAATGGGTCCCGAGGGCACCTGAGACCTCTTTGTATGTTCGCCCTACCATTATTGCCATGGACCATTATTTAGGTGTGCGCCCTTCGAACACCTATCGTCTCTTCATTATTCTGTCGCCGGTTGGTGCCTACTATCCGGAGGGGTTCAATCCGGTCACAATCTGGGTTACGGATAAGTACGTCCGGACTGTGCGCGGCGGTTTGGGCGAAGCCAAGACAGCAGCCAACTATGCAGCCAGCCTGTATGGAGCCGAGGTGGCAAAGAAGGCGGGCTACACCCAGGTGCTCTGGCTCGACGCCATTGAGCAGCGCTACATCGAAGAGGTGGGCACCATGAATATCCTGTTTGTTATCAACGGACAGTTAGTTACGCCACCTTTGGGGGGAAATATACTGGCTGGTATTACACGCGATTCCGTCCTGACCCTTGCCAGAGACTGGAACATCCCGGCAGCCGAACGTCCTATCACAATCGACGAGGTGATGGCGGCACATAAGGATGGCTCTCTTCAGGAGATCTTTGGGTCTGGTACGGCCGCGGTCATTTCCCCTGTAAGTCATCTGGCCTGGCAAGATCAAGTGTTGACTGTAGGAGACGGCGGGGTTGGTCCCATGGCCCAGAGGTTTTATGAGGCCATAACAGATATCCAATACGGGAGAGCCGAAGATCCCTTTGGCTGGATCGTGCCGGTTGATTAGTACCCAAGCTGTGAAGTTGCTGTTTTTTCTGGCAAAAAGTTTTTGCCATATATGATTCTAAAATTCGAAACTCGAATTTCCAAATTTTCAAAACATTATGGTTTTCCTCGGAATATGATTTCTTACGTTTTGGTCATTTGAGATTTGGAAATTTCTTTATTGTTTCGGATTTCGGATTTGGTTCCGGCTTGTCCGGGTTAGGCATAGCAAGATGATTATCAAGCAGATGAGGCTCGGCCCAATGGACGTGTTTTGCTATATCCTGGGATGCGAAGATACGCTCAAGGGGCTGGTGATCGATCCGGCAGGAGAGGAAGAACGCATCCTTGAAACTGCCCGGGCCCTGGGCATTACCATTGAATCCGTGGTAAACACCCACGGCCATCCTGATCACACCTGCGGAAACCGCAAGATCGCGGAGCAGACCGGGGCAAAGATATATATGCACGCCCTGGATGATCGTTTCTTCAACACGCCCGAAGGCCACTCCATGGCAATACAGATGGGCTTTACTCCATCTCCTCCAGCGGATGTGCTCTTAAATGACGGGGATATCATCCCCTTTGGAGACAAAGGGTTGACCGTGCTCCACACCCCGGGCCATAGCCCCGGTGGCATCTGCCTTTATGTGGAAGACAACCTTTTTACTGGAGATACGCTCTTTGTAGGTGCAGTCGGTAGAACCGATCTGCCAGGGGGTTCTATGGAGACCTTGCTTAGATCTATTAAAGACAGGATACTTTCTCTTCCTGATGAGACGATTATCTGGCCCGGCCACGACTATGGAGGGAGCCCCACTTCCACCATTGCCCTTGAAAAAAGAGATAACCCTTACATCACGGACTTCCAACTCGTATAATGAGGTAAGATCAGAATGGAGATTGAGCGATGTTTTGAAGTTCTTGGGATTGACCATGGTGCTTCGATAGATGATGTCAAACAAGCCTATAGAGATATGGCCAATATCTGGCATCCAGACCGCTTCTCTAACAATCCTCGGCTAAGACAGAAGGCTGAGGAAAAAATGAGGGAAATTAACACGGCGTATGAAACGGTGGAATCTTTTTTGTCTTCAAAACAAGCGCTGTCGCCAGCGCAAGAACAAGCTGCTCGAACAGAAGCACGCACTGAGCCAACTGACTTTGCACCCGACAATTTCCTGAGCAGTTTTTTTCGCACGGCAAAGGCCGTTTTGCTTGTTCCCGGGCTTTTCTATGAGAGGATGAAAACCAACGGTGGATTGCGAAATCCGTTCGTCTTCCTCATCTCCTGTGTCCTTGTCCATACCCTGATTGTCAGCCTATTTGCCAGGAATCAAGCCATCATAGCCTTTCATGTGATCAACGAGTTCTTGTTCCCTTTTGCGGCAGCAGGCATCCTCTTTTTCATCGTCACAAGGCTTTTTAAGGCATCAGGGACTTATGAGGTGGCCTTCCGGGTAAATGCCTATGCAGCAGCTACGGCTCTGTTTTCGTGGATTCCCTTGATAGGCCTTTTCGTGCAGTTTTATCGCTTTTACCTGATTGCCGTGGGTCTTAGTCGTGCCTTTTCTATCAGAGGCTCCCAGGCTCTGTTAGCCATCGTCATAACCGTCATCATATATATATTCGCCTTAGGGCCTATCATGACCCAAATCCTGGGT
>DAOURD010000271.1:0-3625 GCA_030625295.1 Desulfobacterales bacterium
AGGCATATACGGAATGGCCGGATTAGTGCTGGAACTTTTAGCTGAACAGGGCCTTATGGGGGATGTGAAAGTGGAGGTGATACCGGGTATTCCGGCCCTGTCCGCTGCTGCCGCCCTCTTGGGTGCTCCGCTGATGCACGACTTCGCTGTCATCTCTCTGAGTGATCTCATGACTCCATGGGAGGTGATCCGGCAACGGGTGGAGGCCGCGGCCAGGGCCGATTTTGTCCTGGTTATTTACAATCCCAAGTCTAAAAAAAGAGACTGGCAATTAGAAGAGGTGCGAGAGTTGATCCGGAAGTATCGGGGTGACCATATGCCGGTGGGAATTGTGAGAAACGCCATGAGACAAGGGCAATCTGTACAGATTACGACGCTTTCTCATCTGGATGTGACAGGTATGGACATGCTCTCTATCCTTGTGGTAGGCAATTCCAGGACTCGATTGATAGGCGGGAAGATGGTGACACCAAGAGGATACCTGGAGAGGTATGCTACTGAAATTCTTGAAGAAGGAGTTAGAAGTGAAGATGTGGAAACAAGCAGCCGAACAAATTCAACCCCTTTCCAGGAGTTGGCTTGACCGGGCCAGGACGAGGCTTGATAATTTGACCAAACCCAGAGGCAGCTTGGGGTCCCTGGAGAAGATGGCAGAACGGGTTGTTGCAATTCGTCAAGAAGAGGCCCCATCCCTCAGAAAAAAGGAGGTCCTTGTTTTTGTAGGCGACCATGGTGTTGTATCAGAAGGGGTTAGTGCTTATCCGCAGGAGGTCACGGCCTTGATGGTCGGGAATTTCCTTACAGGAGGGGCGGCGATCAATGTGCTTGCGCGTTGTGCCGGGGCGGAGGTATCGGTGATCGACATCGGTATGAAGGAGGATCTGCAAAAGGCCGACGGTCTGATAAGAAGAAATGTAAGGAGAGGGACCGGAAACATTGCCAAAGGACCGGCAATGATGTTAGACGAGGCGGAAAAGGCCATTAATGTGGGTGTGGAGATGGCCGAAGAGGCTTACGAGAGAGGAGTTTCCATGATAGCAACCGGAGATATGGGTATAGGAAATACCACTCCATCCTCTGCACTCTTTTCATCCCTGCTTCCGGCGGATGTTGTTGATGTAACGGGGAGGGGGACGGGCCTTGATGAGGAAGGGGTTACGCACAAGGTTCAGGTGATAGAAGAGGCTTTGAAGGTCAACCGTGCCTCTATGAAGGATCCCGTTTCAACCCTTGCAGCCCTGGGAGGGTTAGAGATCGCGGGGATCTGCGGACTCTGTTTGGCGGGCGCAGCACGCAGGATGATCGTTGTGGTGGATGGTTTTATATCGAGCGCGGGTGCTTTGGTGGCCATGCGACTGAATCCGGTCGTCAAAGATTACCTTTTCTTTTCCCACCAGTCCTCTGAAAAAGGGCACCGAACTTTTTTCAAAAAGGAAGGTATACGCCCGGTCCTTGATCTGGATCTCCGTCTCGGAGAGGGGACCGGGGCCGCTTTGGTCATGCAACTGATTGAAGACTCAGTGAGGATCTATAATGAAATGGCCACCTTTGAAGAGGTGGGGATAGAGCCGGTGGTGTGAGAGGAGAAGTCGGAAATCAGAAGCCTGAAGAGGGAAGAAAATCACCAATTAGAGGACTGGGAGGCGCTCTCACAACCCTGACCCTGGTTCCATGGCCTGGGAGGGAGAGCGAAGATCTTCCTGATTCCCTTCCGTGGTTTCCTTTGGTGGGCCTTTTTGTTGGCCTGATACTTTATGGAATAGGCCGCACGTGGAGCTTGCTTCCGTTTATTCAATGGCCAGCAGGTGCCGCCCTTGCCATGGTAGCCGTTGAAGTATGGCTGACACGGGGCCTGCATCTGGACGGGCTGGCTGATTGGGCCGATTCGGCGGGAGGTCTCTTTGACAGGGAAAAAAGACTCGCCATAATGAAGGATGTTCGCATAGGCACCTTTGGGATTCTGGCCCTGATATTGGCTTTGGCAGCTAAATGGCTTGCCTTTGAAAGGCTGTTGTCCTCAGCCTCCATCATCTGGCTTCTGACCGTATTCACGCTTTCGAGGGGTATGATGGTGGAATTGATCACTACGTTCCCCTATGCGAGAACAGGTGAGGGTATGGCTAAACCCTTTGTGAAAGGGGCTTCTCAAAAACACAGAATTGTCTCACATTGCCTTTCCCTCGGATTTTGCCTGCTCTATGGTCCCCTGGGGTTCGCGCTTTTCTGCTTGGCCGGGTTTATCACATGGCTGTTCGGGGCGTATTGTCGGCATCAGTACGGAGGGATCACAGGCGACCTCCTTGGAACAACCAATGAAATAGTAGAAGTCGGTCTCCTAATGATATGCGCTTTGCCGGGGAAAACGATCCTCAATTATACAGGGTGGTCATGGGTTTTTTAATGAAAACGAAGGCCCGGTATCGACATGGTGGGGCCCCTGAGTTTGATCTGCGCCGGTTAAACTTGCCGGACAAGCGGGTACTTGACTTCAGCGTTAACATTAATCCCCTGGGCTCACCGATGATCGTTAGAGAGAAATGGTCGGAGTTCTTTTTGGCCATTGAGAACTATCCAAGTATTCACGGGGATGGAGTGGCTCAATACTACGAAGGTAAATTCAGTATACCCTCCCGAAATTTCCTGGCCGGAAACGGTTCCACAGAGATGATCTATCTGGTGCCAAGGGTATTTCGTTTCGGACACGTATTGATCGTTACGCCTTCATACCATGATTATGAGCGAGCTTCCTTGCTATCGGGTACCAAGGTAGAAAGGTATCTGCTTTCACCTGAAGAAAAGTTCTCCTCACCCGGTTTAGACAGGCTGGCACAGGCGCTCAAGAATGCGGATGCCATGTGGATGGGGCGGCCCAACAATCCCACGGGCATGCTGATTCCAAAGGAGCTTATCTTGGAGCTTGCCGGGATGTTTCCTCAGAAATGGTTTATTATCGATGAGGCGTTCATACAGTTTGTGGACAGGTGGAAAGAACAAAGCCTTCTTTGTGAAGAGCCAAAGCCGAATATCCTTATTATCCACTCGCTCACGAAGTTCTATGCCTTCGCTGGAGTCAGGCTGGGGGGCGTTGCGGGGTCTGCGGAGGCTATTTCACGCTTAAGGCAGGCAAAGGAGCCATGGACCGTCAATGGAGTGGCAGAGAAAATCGCGCCGCTGCTTCTTGCACGCACCGATTATGAGCAGGAGACCCGTTCTTTGGTCGCAAAGGAATACAAGAAAATCTTTCAGAAGCTTGCAATGTTGGATGGAATCACTCCGTTCCCCTCAACTGCAAATTTCCTCCTCTGCCAGTGGCACAAAACCAAGAGCCTGGATGATCTGATGCGCCACCTTCTCTCCCGGGGTGCATATGTTCGGGACTGTCGAAACTTTCCTGGCCTCGAAGAAGGCTTCTTTCGAGTGGGTTTTAGGGCCCCCAGGGAAAACGACCTGCTGCTTTCGTTACTTTCTTCCTTCTAGGATCGATCTTTTTGGAGACTATGATCGGGCATGATTGAACTGGCAGGTATAATTTTTGTCGGTTTTCTGTTTGATGTGCTCTTTGGTGACCCGCACTATAGATACCATCCCATCAGAATCAATGGCCAATTCATCACCCTTTCCGAGA
>DAOURD010000129.1:0-5141 GCA_030625295.1 Desulfobacterales bacterium
CATGGAGAACTTGGCCACAATGCTTATATGGAATGGGGCTACTGGACACAGCCCATAGCCATGTCTTATGGCGGCGACAACTACTATTTTGACAACAGAGGCTATTATATCTTCGGAGATCACACCACAGACGCCCGGATGTGCGACCTTGCGTTAAACAACGTGTCAGGGACTTACAGCGGCGCCGCGCACGGGACGTACTGGACAGCCGGTGGCGGCGCAAATATGTCCGGAAACTTCAGCACTCACGTAAACTTTGCGTCAGGTTCAATATCCAATTTCAAGGTGGATGTTTCCGGAAACAGCCATAGCGTACTTATAGATGGCGCCGACGGAAATTTCACGGCAGGTAGTCACTTTCAACTGCATCCTGGTTCTGGAACGTGGCAAATAGATGGAACTGAGACTACCATTGATGATTATAAAGAGGCTCGCGGTTCGGTGTACGGCCCGAATGGCGAGGCAATTGGTGGTGTATGGAAACTGGACAAAGACGACGAGAGTGGCCATGCAACCGGGATGTTTCAGGGTACCAGATAGTTTTCACAGACAGAGGCAGAAGGAGGGATTTGGGCTGGCCGGTGGTTGCACCGGCCAGCCTTTTTTTGTCGCCCGCTACTGCACCCTTTTCCAGCCTGACAGGAAGAGTGTGAGTCGAAGACCACTGTTTGTTTGGTGAACGGTTATGTTATCTCTTCCCATGAAATTCGCCGGTGGCCCATTTTTCACCTCCATCATGTGCCCCCCATAGGCCACCAACCCCCTGGGCCTTTCCGCCAAAGCATGAGCCTGTAGCGCCTGTATCCTGACCGGAAGCAATGTCAGCCCCATTAATCTTTCCGGTGAAGCCGCTAACATCGAAAGACCCACAACTTTCCAGGGCTCCGCTGCCGCCGGAAATATGAACCTGATGTCCGCCCGATCCATCATTCACATTAATATCAAAATTGGAAACATGGGCGCTGCCAAAATCTATATGGCAGGAAAAACTACCGGTCAAAACGCTGACGTCTTCCATAGAACTGTGAGCATATACGCCTTTTGCCTCACCAGTATATGTAGCACTGAAGTTATGCTGCTGGAGGTAAGAAATGGCATCGGGGTGGGTGAAATCCCCCTCTACCTCCCAAATACGGGCTGTGGCGGCATAAAAAAGATCGGACCCATCCTCTCCAATTTGTCCCGTGGGCGCATCTTGATCTTGCCACCATCCCCATTCCATATACTCGTGGCCGTTTTCATCCCGGTAACAGCCCCCGTCATTCCATTTAAACAAGTGAGGCATACCAAGAGCTATATTGCTGCCGTTACCCCAACTGAAATAAGTGACTTTCATATCCATGTTGGGATCGATTTCCTCTACCATCATTTTAAACTCTTCTTTACCTTCGTGATCCACTGCATAGCCGATATGCGTTTCGAGCCCACCCGAAAATAAATTAGGGACATGCGAAATATATATTGGGTCCTTGATTACTGGAGAACTCTCATTATAAGCTATGCCATCAGCAGCATCTGTTATTATCGTGGCGAAATAGCCCCCTTCTTCAGTTGTCTTGCCTTCCCATGTTTCTACATCAAGAGTTGCTGTGGTTTGGTCCTGTGTCACATCTGTGAAATCGCCCGTATCAGTGGGAATTGCCGCACTATCATCTGATTGAACAGCAACTGGGGACTCGGCGCCTTCTTCCTCCTCAGCAGGTTGCGCTTGCACCTCCGCACCCTCGTCGCCTTCACCGGCCTCCTCGCCTTCAGGCGCCGGCGCCTCAGTATCTGACATAAACTGCTCGGCCATGCCGGGATCCATGTCCTGGACATTGCCGACGCCCATGCTGCCTACTTGCAGGATCTCGCCTTCTCCAACCATTTGTGTGGCGCCGTCTGCGGGAGAGTAAACCTCCACCTCCCCCTCGAAACCGTAGACTACGGTCAGTGCGTCGTTAGGGTCGGTTTGTGCTTGGTGCACAGAACTGACCTCAACCCCGAACTTGGTCCCGCGGACCCCCATCACGGCAGTCTGGGTCTTGACCGTGGTGGATACGTCTTTATACCTGAACAAGGGGACCACATAGAACATGGCCTTGCCCTTCAGCATCCTGATGGTTGACTTCTTTTTCTGCAGTTCGTGGTCGTCGACAAACTCCTCGATGTCTATTCGGGTGTCCTCACCCATGGTGATCACATCTTCTGTGGTGAACTTGATCCGGCAACGGGACTCCTCTAATGTAAACAAGGCATCCTGCTGGAACACAGCATCCCCTGCGGCCGCAAAGTATGCCTCGCCGGTGTCCCGGTTCAGCACTACCACGTGACCAGTCACGGTCTGTATGAAACCCACGGGCTCAGTCTCGGAAGCTATATAGTAGTCTTTTACATCCAGATTCTCCAACTCCTCAGGAATGGCTTTGGCGGGTGCAGCATTCCCCCGGCTTGGATCAGTATCTGCCAACGCGGCCTGCAACCCAAAAAACAGAAGTGTCAGTGCAAGGACCACAACAATAGAATATCGTTTCATGCCTGCCTCCATAGTCAGTGTACATATTGAGCGAACTGTCATTTCGACCGCAGGGAGAAATCTTGCGTTTCCAGCAGATTGCAGAACAAAGATTTCTCCCTGGCCCAGACCGGGTTTTTCTCTCCGTGGCATTGTCCAGCTTCTGTCGTCGCGCCAGGGCGGGCCGGATTCTTATATAGCACCGGTTATTATTTTCATGTCGCGTCCCTGGCCCAGACCGGGATGACACGAACGACACATCTGCCCAAGGCTGTCGCGCCAGGGCGGGCAGGGCGGGCGCTTCGCTCGAAATGACAAGTTAGGGAGACTTTTTTTTGAGCCAACCCTTAATTCAACAGTATTGTCTCCAACCCCCTACCCACCAGGGGAGGGGGAGTTTCTGAATGGACAATAGTTCCGTTAGAATCTACATCCTGCACTAACGGTGTAGGTCGTCCGGTCAAAATCATAAAGCTGGCAATTTGAATCATTGTCCGTGTAGCTAAAGGCAAGAGAGGCAAAAAAATATTTGAGAAATCCCTGACTCAAGACCGCCGTGTAACTTTGGCGCTTATCCTTACGATCCTCATTGTAGAGCAGTGGCTTGCCATCATAGTCTCTCCGGGTCCACTGGTACCGGAGGAAAAACTCTGTTCCGGTCTGGAACCTGGCAAAATAGGAGAGGGCATAATAGGGACCGTCGTAAGTAAACCTGTCAACATCGGCATTGTGATTTTCGTGGCCTGCTGTTGCGGAGAAAATATGCTTGCGACTTAAAAGATAGAAATTAGGTGTGAGCTCAACCCGGTGGTTTCTGTTGTCTAGATCGGAGTTTTTGCTGGCGTGGTATTTTGCAGAGCTGTAGGAATATAGCCCCTTGAGGCTGAAGTACTGGTTGAAATGGTGCTCATAGTTTGGATCAACGTGGAAGACGCGGGAAAGCCGCTTCCTGCCGTATTCCAGCATCGCATGTCCAACAGGAATCTTAAGGATATCGCGGCGGCCCGCCAACCACGGACCGGTGGTGAAATCCGTCGCCATGTAGTTGAAATCGCTGTAGTCAAGATATGACTGGTTGTAAAAAGAGCCGGTCGTATTCCACATCAGCCCGTTTTTTTCGCCCATATCCCAAAGCACGTTGCCTGCAACATTGGTAACCCAAGCTTCGTCTTCCAGTTCGGAAGATTTCTCGTCCAGGGTCAGAGTCCCTCCTTCAACCGCGAGTTCCTTGTCATCAGGACCGGCGCTGATATTGTCGTCCCATAACAACCCTTGTGAAAGCCGCAGGTTCCAGAAAACTTTTCGGGACCTTTCTTTAATGGCAGCGAGCAGCCTCGCTATGTTTTTCCGCACCCCCGCAGGAGGGGAGGCGGCCTGAACCAGTTCCAGTTCCCGGCGTGCTTCATCGTTGCGGCCCATGGTGAAGTAGGCCGTTGCCAGCTCCAGCCTGACCCTGTGGAGTTTGGGGTCGATCACGAGCATCTTTTTGAATTTCCGGATGGCCAGCCGGGTCTCGCCTACATTCATGGCGCTTGTGCCGAGCCAGAACATGATGTCCATGGTTTCCACCTTGCCCGCTATCTCCTTAAAAATAGGCAAAGCGCGGGCAAATTCCCTGTCGTAGTAAAGGACCAGGGCCTCAGCAAGCATTTGATCCAGGGCTTCGATCTCCTCCTTGTTCATGCGGCGGAGCTTTTCAATGGCCTCCTGATTGGCTTTTTTTGAATTAACCTCGCCGGCAGACCGGATCTCTGCTTGCGCCTCTGATGCCTCAGGGCTCGGGGGCTGGGCAAGTGCAAAGGGGGGAACTAATAAAGTGATCAAGACAAGCAGAACGGATCTACAAGACAATAGCAGCGTGGCAGGCATAACGATCTCTCCTCAGCAGATGAAGTTCCTTAGTCAAGCCATATAGCAGTCTAAATCTTTGGAACGGAGATGCAAATATCATGCCCTGTAGAGGTGGTTTCGAGGGAGGAAGAGGAAGTTTTCAATGGGGAAAATGGGCTTAACGCCGCTTCTAAAAGGAGAGTCCGCAGGAAAGTACAAGCGCCTTGTTCGACTCAGGCCCTGCCAGGGAGAGGTTTATCTTTGCGTGCTCTTTCAAGTACCTGAAAAAGCGGTTTTTCTCATCCCGGTTGTACTTATGGGCGCTGCTGACCGCGCTGTAGATATTACCGGAGTAGAAGCCAAGCTCAACAAATGTGATAATTCCGCCGAGGGCATTTAGATCGTGATCAAATGCCTCATAAGCAGCAAAGATCAATGCGCCATTGACCAGAAAAGAGGCCAATGCATCTCTGTATCTTTCACAATATAGATGGCCTGCGCCTGGCACAATAGCAAGGAGCCCTGCAATGGAGGGATGTTTACGCTTGAGGTTTTTTTTCTTGTCGAGTTCCTTCAAAAATTGCTTGAGCCTGTATTTTTCTCGATTTTGAGCGGAGATCTTATCAAAACAGGTTTGCGCATTTTCCCACAACCCTTTTTCCAGATAAACCCAGCCACACTGATAATAGGCTTCATCCTTGATGTTTTGATCAGGCGCAACAGTTATTAAGTTCTCAAGATTGATGAGGGCCTCGTCATAGCGCTTGAGCTGAACATATGCCTCGCTTGTTCCAAGATAAGACTTGATCGCATGAAC
>DAOURD010000252.1:0-3779 GCA_030625295.1 Desulfobacterales bacterium
CCTGTCTGTAAGCTCTTTCTTGAACTGCCTGTGCGCGGACAAACCTTTTTCCACTGCCCTGGAGATGGAGACATAATCAAGCCCGAACCGTTTGAAGAAGATGTGAAGCTGCCTTTTCAGCAATCGCGTATCACGGAATCCGATGGCGGGGCTGTCAAGGGGTATGCCATATCTTTTTTCAGGATCGATTGCGCTTTTTAACACATCCGGGTATCCGGTGACCACCGGGCAGTTGTAACTGTTGACGGCATCCTGGAATTCCTCCTGTTCGTGGACAACAATGGGGTAAAATATCCTGTCCACTCCCTTTTCTGAAAGATCGAGTATATGGCTGTGTGCCAACTTGGCCGGAAAACAGATATTGTCAGACATGACCGTGGAGGCCGCCCTCTCATAACGCTTCATACTGGAAGGGGAGGAGAGGACAACTTTAAATCTGCACTCCACTAAAAAGGCGGCCCAAAAAGGAAAGTTCTCGTACATGTTAAGACACCGGGGGATGCCATAAGTTAGAAGCGCAGGGGTACTGGGCTCGACAGAACGATCAAAGAGGAGCTTTGATTTTTCGGCAACCAGGTTTTTCCCTTTATGCCTTACCTTTGATGCATTCGTGAAATAACGTTCACATCGATTGCCGGTGAAAAAATGATTTCCGTCTTTAAAGGACAGCTTTGTGACAGAGCATTGGTTCTCACAACCGTGGCATTCAACCTCCTTAGAGGTAAAATGGACTTTTAGTCCCTGCTCATGAAAGGGATTAAATCCGCTGGATTCTTTCCGATAAATGGAGTGGTTTTCGAGGGCGGTCAGTGCAGCGCCATACGCGCCCATGAGTTCAGGGATATCAGGCCTGATGACAGTTTTCTTTAAGAGAAGTTCAAGTGCCCGCAATACTGCGGGGTTGCGGAAGGTGCCCCCCTGGGCCAGGATTTTATCTCCCAGGATCTCTGTATCTCTCAGCTTCAGGACCTTGTAAAGGGCGTTCTTGACCACCGAATAGGCCAGGCCGGCAGAGATATCCGGTATACTTGCGCCTTCCCTCAAGGCCTGCTTGACCTTTGAATTCATGAATACCGTGCACCTGGTGCCCAGGTCAAATGGTTCGCCTGACAAGCAGGCGGTTTCAGCAAAATCGGATACGCTAAATCCCAGGGAACTGGCAAAGGTCTCGATAAAAGAACCGCATCCGGATGAACAGGCCTCGTTTACCTGAATATCCGATATGGCGTGATCGTGGATGTATATGGCCTTCATGTCCTGGCCTCCAATATCCAGGACAAAGGATACATTACGTTCAAAGGCCCTGGCCGCGCGATAATGGGCTATGGTCTCAACCACACCATCATCAAGGCCGAAGGCCGCTTTGATAAAATCTTCACCATACCCAGTAGCCGCAGATCGGATGATGCGCGGCAGCCAGCCGGTCTTTTTGAATCTGGTCTTGAGTTCAATGAGACCTTTTTCCACTGCCTTCAAGGGGTTGCCGTTATTGGGCATATAATGACCAAGTACAAATTTCCCTTCATCATCCACTAATACAATCTTGGTCGTGGTAGAGCCTGAGTCTATGCCGAGAAAAAGATCTTTTCCTTTTATCCGGGACAGATCAGCCCTGGGCACGCGATCTTCTGCATGGGCCTCCTGCCAGGCTTCAAATTCGGCCTGGCTTTGAAAAAGGGGAGCTAGCCGCTTTGTCCCGGAATTCCTTTGATTTAGGATCACTGTTTCCGGAAGCTCAATCAGATCCTTGAGCCTGATCAAATATGGATCTGTATTATTGGAACGTGCCGCGCCCATTGCCGGAATGAATTCTGAATGTTCGGGGATGATCACCTCTTTTGGATCATCTACCCCCAGGACCTCAACAAAGGCCTTCCTCAATTCAGAGCAAAAGGTCAGGGGACCTCCGCCAAAGAGTATCCTGCCCTGTATATCCCTGCCACGGGCAAGGGAGCTTATAGCCTGGAGGGCAGTTGCGTGAAATACAGATGCGGCTATGTCTTCTCTGGAAACGCCCCGGCTCAAAAGGGCCTGGAGATCGGTCTTGGCAAAGACGCCGCAGCGGGATGCAATGGGGTATATGCAGGCAGCCTTTCTGGCAAGGTCATTAAATTCGGCAACCGGCACATCCAGAAGAACGGCCATCTGGTCAATGAATGCGCCCGTACCGCCAGCGCAGTTTCCATTCATTCGTATGTCCGGCCGAAAATTGTCGTCGAAAAAGATAATCTTGGAATCTTCCCCGCCCACTTCTATGAATGTCCTGACATCCGGGTATACATCTTTGACAAGGCGGGCCGAGGCCACCACCTCCTGGACAAAAGGGACGTGAAACGCCTCAGCAGCCCCCATGCCGGCGGAGCCTGTTACAGAGACCTGAACCGGGACATTTCCCAGCTCGTTAAAGGCTTCCTTAAGGATATTTCGCGTCATCTTTACGGTCTCACCCTGATGACGTTGATAGCAGGCAAAGAGGAGCCTGTTGTGGCTGTCACATATAACTACCTTTGCCGTGGTGGAGCCGATATCGATACCTGCCGAATAACTCATTTGCATTTTATCTGCCATGGATTCTCCGGCTAATTTTATTCCTGACTGAAATTTTTGACCCATGGGTTAACTCACCTTTGATCACCAAAAGATCTCCTGAGATACTCACATTCACGTCTTTCGCTTCCAAACCGGGCAGCTCTGCCTTGATGAGAAGCTTGTCTTTTGTTTCTGAAATATCAACGGTAGGCGATCATTCTTCTGTGAATGGTCTGGCAAGAGGTGCTTCACCAAAAAATTGCCTCCGGAGTCTGTCCATTTCTGTACGAAATGAACTAAGTTCTCCACCAAACGGTCTCCAGGGAACTATCTCCATATAAACCACCTCCTTCTTGTATGCTCCCCCCAGGCTGCAACTAAATGCCGTCCTTCTTTCTTCTCTCATTCTGAATGCTTAAGTTTCTGTTTTTGCTCACGCTCTTCGATCAACTGGGACAAAGACTCTTCAATGGTCTTCGTTGTGAAAGGCTTCTCAATAACATCCTGGATTCCTATCTTCCTCGCCTCAGAAACAACCTCTTCGTTCCCATTGGCCAAGATTATTATTTACCCTTTTCTCTTGGCCAGTTCCTCTACAAAATCTGCCCTCCCATCTTTGCAGCTTCCAACAGGTAATCACGTGTTTCCTCACAATGCTTAATAAACTTTTTCAAATGTACTTCGAGATCATCAATGGCCCTGGTTTGACCTTCACCTTTTTCCAGGGAAATTCGGATCTCTTTTGTGTCGTGATACATAAGATTCAGGAGGTGATAGGCCTGGTCAAACCTATCATTCGCGGATTCAACACTAATATCCATAGATTTACACAGGTGCAGAACAACAGCCTCAGCAACCTCAACCAACCCTGTTTGGGCCTCTTTCAGGAGATTGCCGGCCTTGACGATGTCCTCATCAAGGGCGCCCCCTCCCGGCCATTGATTGTTTTGCTCAATGACCTTTGCCATAAGTCCTTGAGCTTTTTCCAAAGTTTCTTCTAAATGTGAAAAAGATTCTGATTTAAGCATTTACTCCTCTTCGCTCCCCTTTTTTAAGGCATCTTTTACCCCTTTCAACAAGCCAGAGATCGCTCCCCTGGCCACAGCAATAGACCTTTTCCCAAGTTCCTTGGCCTCTTCGGCCATAACATGGGCCGCCTTGCCGGCAGCTTCGGTAGTCGCTTTAGCGGCATCCTTTCCGGCTTGCTTCAGTTTTTCAGCAGTTGCTTCCGCAGCATGGCGAGCCTTTTC
>DAOURD010000078.1:0-6008 GCA_030625295.1 Desulfobacterales bacterium
TTTTCCTCTCTTTACTAAGCATGTGCTTTGTGTCATCATGTCTGTGAAAGAATGGGTTTGGACACATTTGAGACATGCCAACACAACATGATTATGAAACGGCACGGGCACTGGCGCTCGACACCCTGTCAAAACTTGATATAGAAACGTGCTGCACTAATGCGGGCCTTTCACCGGAGCTGGTTCCCACCGGGATAAAACGGGTGCCAATACCATACCTGGGCCATACATACACTCTCACCGTGCACAACGACACGATTTTCTTCGATGATACCTCGGGTCCCCTTAAGATCCCGGATCAGGTGCTTCTCCTCCATTATTTGATCACGGCCAGAGGAGTGCCTGTTGCGGACCAGTGGATTACCTTCCGGGAGGTGCCCTCTGGCTCTTTTTATTATGCGGCCTTTGTGAAACGAGCCATTGTGCCGCTGGGAAAATGGTTTGGAGGAAAACCCTCCCTTCTGGACGGGGTTGCCCGGGTGATCGGCCAGGTGTCGGGATCGCCCGGGGACAAGGCCCTAAAGATCTTTGCACTTCCCCGCGTGCCAGTAGTGCTCTCTTTGTGGAAGGGGGACGAAGAGTTTCCGCCCGAAGCGAATCTCTATTTTGATCAATCGATTGCTTCGTATCTGCCCACAGAGGATATTGCTTACCTGGCCGGCGCAGTGGTGTACAGGGTAATAGGGATCACACGGCAATTGTCAAACAAATCGAACTTAGGGGCTTTGCCCCAATTGGAGTAGTGGAGTAGTGGAGTAATGGAGTTATGGGTGGGCAATCACCTTTTTCGCTTTCGCTGGCCACTACTCCAGTACTCCCTGGCCCAGACCTGGTTTTCAAGCGCAGTAGCTTGTTTCGCAGATGTCGCGCCAGGGCGGGCCAACACTCCATCGTTCCATGGGTGTAACATGCTGTAGATCATGAAAATAAGGATACTCGGTTCAGGAACCTGTGTGCCCTCTTTGAAGAGGAGCAGTTGCTCGGTCTTGATTGAGATAGCCCAAAGCCTGCTCCTCTTTGATTCTGGAGCAGGTACCATGAGACGACTCCTTGAGGTCGGGGTCACCATTAATAAGCTTTCCTACATCTTTTTCAGCCATCTCCACCCAGACCATACGGGAGAGCTGGTTCCTTTCTTGTTTGCCACCAAGTACCCCCACACCTACAGGCGACGGAAGCCATTTACCATTGTGGCAGCCAAGGGATTTGTGGATTTCTATGAAAAACTCAGAGTTGCCTACGGAGAGTGGATCGAACTGGCACCAGGTCTGCTGAAGATTTCAGAACTTGACACCACGGGCCGCGACCACCTCGACTGCGGCCTATTTGATGTAGACAGCCTTCCAATGAACCATACGGACATGAGCCTTGCCTATCGCATCACCGGACACGACGGAAGATCTGTTGTCTATTCAGGGGATACCGATCTCTGCGACAACCTGGTGATACTGGCAAAAGGGGTGGATGTCCTGATCTGTGAATCTGCTTTTCCGGACGAGATGAAGGTTCCCGGGCATCTTACACCGTCTCTGGCCGGTCGGATCGCCACCCGGGCTGGCGTGAAAAAGCTCGTACTCACTCACTTTTACCCTGAATGCGATGCAGTCGATGTGGCCAGGCAGTGTCGAAAAACGTACCGCGGCCCACTTGTACTGGCAGAGGACCTTACGGAGATAGAGCTACCGTGAGAGGATGAAAACCGATCTGAATAGATGCAAGCGGTGCGGCCAGTGCATGAGCGTGTGCCCTGTCTATCAGACCACCTTTAGAGAAACTGACGTGGCCCGGGGCAAGTTGGCCCTGCTGGAATCTGTAGAAGCGGGAACTATGAGGTGGTCAGGCCGTCTTGAAGAAATCGTTTCGCGGTGTCTTCTCTGCGGAGCGTGCGCTCAGATTTGTGCAAGCAGGGTTGAGACCACCCTCATGATCCAATCGGGTCGCCAGCGGCTCTTTGAGGTCAAAAAGGGAGGCAAGTCCCGGAATGCTCTCCTCAGAAGCATGAGGGAAGGGCACTTGACCGCCAAGGTCCTTCTCAAGGGTGGTGCACTCCTTCAGGCCCTAGTGTGTAAAAAGATCCCTGAGACGAGCGGACTCCATCTTCGATTTCCCCTCTCCTTTTTCACCGAAAGGAGCACGGTTCCTCCCATTGCCTGGACTCCCTTTCTGGATGCCTTCCGACCCAGGGCTGTTGTCAACGGGGAAGGCCCACGGATTGGATTCTTTGTGGGTTGTGGTGCCAACTATCTCTTTCCGGATATGGCGTGGGCCCTTGTGCATATCCTGGGCTACCTGGGAGCAAGCTTGATCGTACCAGAAGACCAGGTTTGTTGCGGGTTGCCTGCCTATGTTTCGGGTGATACAAAGACTGCCCGGGAGTTAGCCCAAAAAAATATCGAGGTGTTTGAGTCCCTGGAACTTGATGCCATTTTGACCGTGTGTGCCTCCTGCGGATCACACCTGAAGGCCCTTGCGTCGCTATTTGCCGATCACCCTTCATCCCGTGATGCTGCAGCTTCAATAGCCCAAAAGCACATGGACGCCATGACCTTTCTGGTGGACCACCTTGGTTTTGACGTACACCTTAAAGCTGTTGAGCCTGCTGGGAGCCCGGAGGGGACAAGCCCTCTGCGGGTTGCCTATCATGATCCTTGTCATCTAAGGATTGGGCAGGGAATCACCCGGGCCCCCAGGAGACTCCTTGAGGCTGTACCCGGGGTGCAATTGGTGGAAGCTCCCCACCCTGGCCAATGTTGTGGCCACGGAGGAGATTTCAACCTTTCTCACTTCCCCTTATCGATGAAGATCCTGGATCGGCGGATGGAAGACTTCGAAAAGGTGAAACCTGACACAATTGTTACAGGTTGCACGGGGTGTCTTCTGCAGTTTGCAGAGGGAATAAGCCGACGCGGCCTATCAGGAAAAATCGAGGTTTGCCACCCTCTGGTGCTGGTAGAAAAAGCTATTGCACCCTGTCCGATTCCAACTCAGCGTCGAAAAGATCTTCCAGTATTTCAAGCTCTTCATACTGATGCTGGACAATAGCGCAGCGAATGTTTAACTGGCACCAATTCCGGCAAATGGTGTCGTCAGGGTCATAGTGCCCAAAGCAGTCGAACCTGTTTGTTATGAGCTTTGAATCAAGAATCGTTTTTCTCATGATAAGGTCAACAGCGCTGTCATCTCCTGGTGGATAAAGCCATTTGTTGCTAAGATTTCTTTTTTTTCAATGCTGTAAGGTCCATTTGAGAAGTCAGAGATTGTTGCCCCGGCTTCCTGGGCTATAACCATGCCTGCTGCGGTATCCCACGGGGCCAGATTCTGTTCCCAGAACCCGTCAAATCTGCCGCAGGCCACATAACACAGATCCAGGGCCGCTGACCCCAGCCGGCGAACTCCCTGGGCAGCCATGAGACATCGTTCGAATCGGGAAATCAAGGGGCGGATCAAGGACTGGAGGTTATAAGGGAAACCTGTGACCAGCAAACTCTCACCGAGGGTTTTTGTGCTGGAGACACGAATGGATCGGCCGTTAAGCGTCGCCCCCTGACCTCGGGTGCCACAGAAGAGTTCTCCGGTAACCGGATTCAGGACTGCGCCAAATACAATATCCCCCTCAAAGGCAAAGGCGATGGATAGGCTAAACTCGGGTAGGTGATGGGCGTAGTTTGTAGTACCGTCTAAGGGATCTATGATCCACTCATGGGTGTCTGTCCCGGGAGTTACGCCACTTTCCTCGGCCAGGATGGTGTGGTCCGGGAACATAGCCCGGATAAGCTGGATAATGGCATTTTCAGAGGCCACGTCGGCTTCGGTCACTAAATCGATTGCGCCTTTTTTTTCTACCGTATGGGTCCTGCCCCAGTAATTGCGAAGGATTTCGCCTGCCCGAGCTGCTGCAGCCACGCCAACGTCCGTAATTCTTCCGAGATCCACAAAATATATATTTACAGGATTCTAACTACGAAGTCAATAAGAAGTTAGCTCCACTCCGCTAGCCTCCGAGCACATCCTGTACGAAACGGCTCATTCGCCTAAAATGCGTCCCTTTCCAGTAAACCCGATTACAGGAGCTACACAGGAAAAATGTTTTGTAGCTGGCCCTCACCCTTGGGGGGAGTCTGTGGGCAACCTCTTGCTTTGAGATCGGTTCAATGAGCCCATTGCAGCAAAGGCATCTTGAGAAGGGGCGTGCTTCAGCATACAGATCCAGACGCTGGAAGATGGCTTTGAGCTGTATTGTGGAATCAACGTCTCTCACCAAAAGCGCACGAGTTATGACTTTGTGTTTCAAAAGACGCCTGCTGCGGGTAAGCAACACGCGAGCTTGCAGGATAGAAACCTCGATGAGGTCCCCGGAATCGAAACTATTGCAATAGAGGGTATCAAACCCCAAAAGCCGCAGGTACCTTGTTAGCCTGCCAAGGTGGACGTCTGTAACAAATCTCAAATTTCTTAAGGGCCTGGACCCCAGATTCCTGAAGGGACGAATGTCAAATGATTCAAAAACGGGGTAAACACTGATGCGCTCACCACCTTCAAGGGGATATGTGAAATCCACAGACGCCCCATTTACAAGGACTAGATCAACCTCGGTATGGGGCACGCCGAGGGATACAATCACGTCCTTGACCGTGCTTCTTGGGCGGAAAAAGGCCTGAAAATCCCTCTTCCTTTTTTCTTCAGGGAGAAAATCATTCAGCTCTTCGTAGAATCGAAAGGTGTGGTAATAATCTTTCATATTTAATATCTTCGATAACCCCCTCTTCGTCCACCTCTGGGCGGACGAGCTTCGTTAACTCTCAAAGTGCGTTCTTTGAACTCGGAAGCGTTCAATGCTTGTTTTGCTCTGTCAGCTTCTGATCGGCTATACATCTCAACAAATCCAAAACCTTTCCCTTCAATTATATTGACTTTCTCAACGTCACCATAATTGGCAAACAATTCTTTCAACTCATCATTAGTTACAGACTGGCTGAGATTTCCAACATAAAGCTTCCTGCCTTTCATAGAATCTCCTTTCTTGCTCGTATTAGTTTGCCATTGTGTTAATCTCGAATCTCGCAACAATTTCCCGGTGAAACACAATCTGGCTCGACGTGCTGGTAAAGCACACAACGTCCCCGTTTAAGTAATATTAGAGGGCAAAGTGCTGAAAAGTTTCTTTTGGGTGAGGGTAGCTTAGTGCAAAGGCGCTCGGATGTCAATGTGTAAAAGGGAAAGGCCCGGGACCGCGTCAAAGCCGCGTAGACGAGCGTCGTTAGAAAACCCTGCCTGTCGATTTCTTCTACAATATATGCGGAACATCCTTGTCCTGCGCATAAACACGTCGAAAAAATGCCACAATCATTACAATATCATTGTGTTAGAGAACGTTTTCAGGTGGCCCTATCTTCCATGGGAGTTTTATTGACTGACCAGAGCCTAAATGATAGCATCGACAGGCTCGCAGAGTCAGAGTCCTTGGCGACGGAGCTGGCCCCTGACGCTATCAGAAATAAGGAGGTTATCGTTGATGGTTATTTATCACTACGAGGATGCGGATGTGAAAGCCGAGAGGAGTCCCAAGAAGGTATACATGATCATAGATGGTGAAAAAGTCTACATCGATCCTGAGATTGTCAAGAGGTATAACCTGCAAAGTCAAAAAGTCAGTTTTTTTACAGGCAGAAAACTTTATGTAGAGGAAGATTGAACCCTCACATTGAGCCAGCAGTCTTTCAGCCGAAAGTTGGTGAAAGAGAACCATTCATTGACTTCGGTCTTATTTATTGCAAACAAACATAGCGAAAAACAAAGATCGGGAGGTGCTTCATGTTTAAGGAAAAGATACTCGAGTGCCCATGGGAGGAATTCGAGAAGATAATCAGAAAAGAGCTCGGCCCGGGCTTTATGTGGAAGATTCGTCCAGGTGATATCGGCCCGAGAGCGGTGCTGAACTGCATAGGTATTTGAACCTCTTTGTTGAGCGGAAGAAGTTTGTACTTAACGAAGGCAAGTACTGCGTGGTG
>DAOURD010000146.1:0-4909 GCA_030625295.1 Desulfobacterales bacterium
GATGCCTTTTTGAATCTCAAAGTAGCGGAAAAGAACATTGACACGGCAGAGAAATCTCTGGCCCAGGCAAGGGAGAACTGGCGTATTACAAACCTTCAGTACCAGCAGCAGATTACGACCTCTACCGAGGTGTTGGATGCCAGGACGTTTCTAACACAGGCAGAGACAAATTACTACGGTGCCCTTTATGGGTATATGATATTTCTTGCTGAACTGGAGAGGGCAGTGGGGAGAAGGTAGTGGTCAGTGGTCAGTAGACGGTAAGGAGTAAGCAGTAGGCAGTAGGCAGTAGGCAGTAGGCAGCAAGAAGTGACTTTTGATTGCGGAATGAACCGAATGCGGAGTGCGGAATGCAAAATGCGGATTCTTAAAAAAGGTCAAAGGAATAACCAGCATCCAGTACCCAGTACCCAGTGACCAACTATAGGAGTACACAGTATATGGAAAACAAAACAGTAAAAAAGGATAAAAAGGGAATTATTATAGCGGCTATAGCTATTGTGGCTTTTGTGGGGTTTGCAGGGTTTAACTACATAAGATTCAAAACCCAGAAAAAGGTGGAAGTAAGAACGGAAGAGAAGATTCCCGTGGAGGTTGCTGAATCAAAGGTCATGAATCTCAAGTGGATACTGGAGCAGACCGGTGATATCCGCCCGATGGTTGAGGTGGATGTTTATCCCAAGGTGTCTGGAGAGATTATTGAAAAACTCTTAGTCGAAAAAGGGGATTTCATAAAAAAAGGGGCGCTCATTGCAACCCTTGAGGATGAAACTATAAAGGCACGGGTTGAAGAGGCCGGGGCTGCCCTTGAATCGGCAGAAGCCAATCTGAAACAGATTGAGGCTAACCTGGAAGTTATAGAAAAGGACAGAGTCCGCCTGGAAAATCTTTACAAAGAGAAGGCCGTGTCCAAACAGCGCCTGGATCATATCGAGGCTCAGCACAAAGCTACCATAGAGGGGGAAAAACTGGCTGAAGCCCAGATAAGAAGAGCAGAAGCTGCTCTAGAACAGCTCCAGATTCTGTATAAGGATCATAAGATCTATGCACCGGTCAGTGGTTATGTCTCTGCCCGTTACTTGGACCAGGGGGCCATGTCTGATACAAAAGAGCCCATCATTCGTATCTCGGCAGAGGAGGAAGTAAAGATTGTCACCACCGTAACCGAAAAAGACTTTCCTCATATCAAGAAGGGGATGAAAGTTGAGATCACAGTCGATGCATTTCCAGGCAGGGTTTTTACGGGTAACGTGTCGATCATAACTCCAACCATAGACCCTGCTACCCGTACCGGTGAGATCGAGATCCATATCGAGAACAAGGACCGGATGCTCCGTTCAGGGATGTTTGCCCATGTTAAGCTCTATTTGGGCGAAAGGAAGGGCCTGGTGGTTCTCACAGATGCCTTAAATAGACTTCCCGGCACGGGAAATTACTATGTCTATGTGGTCGAAGATGGGAAGGCAGTTTTGAAGAACGTGGAAACCGGTTCAACCCAGGAAACTTATGCAGAGATAACTCAAGGGCTCAAACAGGGTGAGCAGGTGGTGATAAAAGGGCAGCGGAGGCTGAAGGATGGTTTTGCGGTTATTGCTGAAGGTCAAGGGTCAGGGGAGGGGTCGTAAATGAAGCTGCCAGAATTTTCTGTAAGACAACCGGTCGCTACCCTGATGCTCTTTCTGGCGCTGGCCCTTATAGGGATCTTTTCCCTGATCAGGCTTAATATTGACATGCTGCCAGATATTGATCCCCCGGTGGTCTCCGTCATTACATCATGGCCCGGGGCAAGTGCATCGGACGTGGAAACTGAGATCACCGATACCATTGAAGATGTGGTCAACACGGTTAACAACCTGGATACTCTGACCTCAAAATCGTTAGACAATCTGTCCATCATCGCCTGTAAGTTCGACTGGGGCACCGACCTGGATGTGGCCACCAATGACATCCGGGATAAACTGGAACTGGCCAGGCGCGAGCTGCCCAAAGACGCTGACCCCCCCATGCTGTTTAAGTTCAGCAGTGCTACAGCCCCTATCATGTTTATGACCATTAGCGGTGAAAAGAGCTGGCCCAGGCTGTATCACCTGGTGGACAAACAGTTTTCCGATGAACTCAAAAGAGTGCCAGGCGTGGGTGCGATTGTCATCCACGGCGGATTGAGACGCCGGATAAATGTCTACTTTGATCTGGAAAAGATAGAAGGTTTTCACCTCTCCATAGATCATGTGAATCGTATCTTGGCCGCAGAAAATATGAACATCCCGGCAGGGAGTATCAAATCGGGCTCCAAAGATTACTTTGTCCGCGTTCCGGCCCGGTACGGGTCGATAGAGGAGATACGCAACACGGTCATAGGCTATCACAAGAAACATGCGGTTTACCTCAAGGATGTAGCACGGGTAGAGGACGCTTACGAACCCGAGGAAATGAATGGCTGGGGAGACGGCGAGCCTGCCCTGGTTATTATCCTGCAAAAGCAGACTGGAAAGAACACGGTGGAGGTTGCCAGGTTGGTCAAAGGCAAGCTCGAGGAGTTCGAAAAAACGCTTCCCCGGGACGTAAAGATCAATATTGTCATGGACAGCTCAGAAGATATCCTCAGCTCCGTAAAAAACCTGAGAACCACCCTTTTCTGGGGCATCCTCTTTGTTATTCTGGTAACTATTTTCTTTTTGAGGAGGATGAGAGCCGTTTTTATCATTGTCCTGATTATCCCGTCTTCCCTTATCATTGCCTTCATACTCCTGTACCTGTTTGGGTATACCATAAACCTGGTCTCCCTGATGTCCCTGGCCATTGCCGCCGGCATGGTTGTGGATAACGGCATCGTGGTGTTGGAAAACATTATCCGGCATATTGAACGAGGCAGCCGGGTCAAGACCAGTGCCATGTTCGGGGCCAGTGAGATGGGAATGGCCATAACCGCATCCACCATGACCACGGTCGTAGTATTTGTGCCCCTGATGTTTCTGACCGGACTGGCAGGGATCATCTTTAAACAGTTAGGGTTTGTTTTAGTGGTGACCCTTTTGTCCTCCCTGTTAACCGCCCTTATGCTGACCCCTATGCTCTCATCAAAATGGATCACAGCCACACCCGAAACCCTCAAAAAGAGGAAAGGGGCTTTGGGCCGGTTATACGCCTTAACTGAAAAAGGCTTTGAGGCCGTGGAAAACGCTTACCGGCGAATCCTTGAATGGTCTTTGGAGCACAGGAAAACGGTTGTTCTTCTGGCCCTGTCCGTCTTTGCAAGCAGCATTTCCCTGATTCCTTTTCTTTCCACCTCTCTTTTTCCGGTTGTTGACACCGGCGAGGTAAGCATCACGTTTCGCCTGAGTGAAGGCTCTCGTATAGAAGAGACCAATGCCGTGGTTGAAGCGATATTAAAGAATATAGATGAGGTAGTGAAACCGGAAGAGATGAGGCACTCTTATGCATTCGACGGGGAAACCAAAGAGGGTACAGCCGCGGCCCTCGGGTTTGACCAGGGGCCGAATGTGGGGTTTGTTGCCTTTAAACTGGTGGACAGGGACATGAGGAGCCGAACGGCAGAGGATATCGCTGCTCTTTTGAGAAAAAGGGTGGCAGGGATTCCCGGCATCAGCAAGATTCACGTAAGGGCCCAGAGCGCAATTACCGCCATACTCATAGGCGCAGGAAAACCGATCTCACTTGAAATTCAAGGATCCGACTTAGAGGAAAACCTCGCCTTTGCCCAAAAGATAAAGACGATCATGAAGAATATCCCCGGTCTGGTTGACGTGGAAATCAGCCAGAAAGACCCACGGCCAGAGCTGTGGGTGGAGGTGGACAGGAGAAAGGCCTCTGACCTGGGCCTCAACATTGCCACCGTTGCTGGGACACTGCGTAACTATTTCTATGGGGTTGATGCAACGGAATTCCAGGATGCAGGCGACAGGTTTGACATCTTTACCCGCTTTACGGAAAAGGACAAGAACAGGTTGAAGAATCTGCCGGATATCCCCCTGTTTACGCCTGACGGGCGGCTGGTGAAGCTGAAAAACATTGCCCGCATAGTTGAGGGAGAAGGCCCTATCGAGATCGAGAGAAAAAACAGGCAGAAGATCATCAAGGTGGAGGCAGATACCTACCAGCGTTCCCTGGGTGCGGTTACGGCAGACTTGAAGGCTGAACTTGCCAGGCTGGGAACGCCCACGGGCATATCAACCAGTTTCGGGGGTGATGTGGAGGAACAGGCAAAGGCCTTCCGTGACCTCGCCACGCTTCTCATCCTCGGAATTGTCCTGGTCTATATGGTCATGGCCTCCTTGTTTGGTAACTTAAGAGACCCGTTTATCATCATGTTTTCTGTCCCTTTCGCTTTCAGCGGCGTATTGTACGCTTATTACCTGACCGGTACCAGCCTGGGTATCATCTCCTTTATGGGTATCGTTATGCTCATGGGGATCGTGGTCAACAACGCCATTGTCCTTCTCGATTACATCCACCTGCTTCAGAAGAGGGGGGAACCGCTTTTTCAGGCAATCACACATGCCGGGAGAAACCGCCTACGGCCAGTGCTGATGACGACCATGACCACATTTTTCGGCTTGCTGCCCATGGCCATATCGGAAAGGGTCGGGGCCGAGGCATGGAATCCGTTGGGCATTACTATGCTGGGAGGGCTTTCTGTTTCCACAATGGTCACCCTGATCCTGATTCCGACCGTTTATTATATGTTTGAGAAGAGAAAAAAGAACCCATAAGAACTATGTAGCAACCTTACTCTGGACGGATTCCCCTGGATCAAGGCAACCGCGTTGCCGGACTCCCCTGGACCGAGGCAACCGCGTTGCCGGACTCTTCCTATGACAAAAGAAGTTTATAAAACCTATCATCATGTACCACCCCATCTTTATCGTCCCCGGGCAAAGTACTTCATTAC
>DAOURD010000291.1:0-3457 GCA_030625295.1 Desulfobacterales bacterium
AGCATGCCGGCCAGGGCCCCCATCCCTGTACCGCAAACGGCGATGAGATGAATGCTTTTGACCTTTTCGGGAATTCGATTCTGTTTAAGTCTCAAGGTAAGCCCACCTTGCAGAAGCCACTCAGTCAGGTCATGATCCCAAACTTAGGGAAGGCATAGATATTGAGAATGGCCCACACCACCGCGATGATCATGATCAAGGGAATCTGTTTTGCCCTTACACCAGAGGTCAAAACCGTATCGGTTTTCCCCTCAACTGAAGGTTTCCCGATGAGAGCGACCAAATATGCTCCAATGACTACCAGCGGCATCAGCCCGAAGGCAAGGGGATGCCATTGCCACACTTGTGTCCTTAAGATGTTGACAGTCATCCAAATCACGGACAGACCGGCGTATACCTCAAGAGCGAGCCATATCTTTCCTGTCCCAAATCGCTGTCGCTTGCGGGCATGGTACAGGATAGCACCGTAAAACACCAACGCACCCACCGATGCCGTGATGACCCTGGGCCGAACATGACCAGAGATGGCCATGCCAAGGCCGTAGACCATCGCTGCATAAGATCCCACAAAACGGGGCTTGAGTGTCAAAAACCTGACTGGTTTCATTTTGGAGTCTTTTTTCATCCTGTCTGGTCACAGGATTGGTCAACATTACACGTCCCGGAATTTCTACAACTTATTGAAATTCCTACGACTTTAGTCAAGTGGTTAAATAGTCGAGTCGTCGAGTTGTAAGGTCCTTGAACCACTCAACTAATCAACCACTCGACGACTCAACCAATTGCGTAGCGAAGCGGAGCTAAGTTCAGTTTTATTGCTTGTCATATGAGTCCTCCAAAAGGGCGTTTCCAGGCTGCCTTCAGTTCCGAAATCGGCAGATGAATCACTGGTTTTCCTGCCAAGCCGTTGATTACGAAATCGGTCCCGCTTGAGACACTGCCGACACAAGCGTAAGGAAAATCGCCAAAAAGGGCTTCAAGGGAAGCACGGTTCGCAGGGTCAATGGTTACAATAAATCGGCCAGGGGTCTCTGAATAGAGAATGAAATCGTCTTGCTCGGCTCCCGCTGTAGGTACTCTGGAAAGGTCAATCTCCATTCCGAGGCTTCCCCCCATGGCCACCAGGGCCAGGTGCACCCCCAGTCCCCCACGATAGATGCCGTGGCAAGATGCCACCAACTCCTCCTGGATGGCCCGGCTCAAAGCTCGATAGAGTTTCATCGAGGACTCGGGCCGGAGTTCAGGCACGCGCAGCCCTACATATCCGAAGTGTTCATAATATTCAGATGCGCCCAGTTCATTCCTGGTTTCACCCAGCACATAGACAAGGTCGCCTGCAAACTTGCAGTCCATGGTCACACAGCGGGTAATGTCTGAAATGACACTGGTGCAGGAAAATTGCAATGTGGGTAGGGCAGAGACCTTGTGGGTCTCACCGTATCGGCCCTTGAGGTGGCCGTCTACGTACATGCTGTCTTTTCCTGAAAGGAGCGGGATTTCGTAAGCCGTGCAAACATCCCTCAAGGCCCAGTTGGCCCGGACAAGTTGTGCGGCCTTGTACTTGCCATCAGGATTGTCGATTGGGTCATACTGTATGGTGGGCCAGCAAAAATTGTCCACACCACCAATACGGTCCGGGTCCCCACCCACGGCGACTATGCGCCGCACTGCCTCATCAATGGTGCAGGCCGCCATGTGGTAGGTGTCGATCTGGGAATAGGTTGGCAGCAGGGCTTGGGCCGTGGCCAGACCCTCGAGCGATTCCAGTACGGGCCGGATGACAACCGCATCGCTTATTACATCATAATCCTTTCCGACAAGGGGCTTGATTACGCTTGTCCCTTGCACCTCATGGTCGTACTGCCGGATGATCCACTCCTTGGAAGAAATATTGGGTCGAGAAAGAATGTCCAGCAGTAAGCCGGATCGATCTTCTGGTTCACTCAGCACCGGTTCGAAAAGCCCTCGCATCTCCGGATGGGTCCATTCGGCTTCAAAAGTCCACCGGGGAAACTGCGAGGTGAGAAGATCGATATCTACATAGGCACACGTTTGACCATCATAGGTGATATGGAGTTTGCCGGAGTCCGTATAGTAACCGATGACTGTTGATTCCACTGCGTGTTTTTCGGAAAGGGCCATGAATCGTTCTCCGTGCTCTGGCTTAATGGCAACCGTCATGCGCTCCTGGGATTCAGAAACCCAGATCTCCCACTGGTCCAGACCCTCATACTTTAGAGGGACTTTTTCCAGCTCAACCACACACCCGTTGCTGAAGCAGGCTGATTCCCCGATAGATGAGGAGAGTCCGCCGCCGCCATTGTCCGTGATAAAGGCAATGAGCCCCTCATCACGCGCCTCCAGGAGAAAATCGTGCATCTTCTTTTGTGTGTAAGGATCTCCAATCTGGACATGACCTGCAGGGGTATGGGCAGAGAAGCTCTCGGATGCCGCGGTCACGCCGTGGATACCGTCCTTTCCCACACGGCCCCCACACATAACGATCAGATCATTAGGGGACGTGGTCTTGTTCTCGGATGCCTCTCCTTTGATCTGCGATGGCATCAGGCCGATGGCAGTGACAAAGACCAGGCACTTGCCCAGGTATCCCTCGTGAAACCAGACCTGTCCGTAGGGCGTGGGAATGCCGCTCTTGTTCCCTCCGTCGCGCACCCCTTCGATGACGCCATCCAAGAGACGTTTGGGATGAAGATGGGGTTTGAGTTCCCCCTGATAGTCCCGGGGCCCCACACAGTATCCGTACATCCCCATGATCAGCTTTGAGCCCTTGCCCGTTCCCATGGGGTCGCGGTAGACCCCGACGATCCCGGTGATGGCACCGCCGTAGGCCTCCATATTGGACGGGGAGTTGTGGGTTTCGCCGGTGATCACATAGTGGTAGTCATCATTAAAGCGGCCAATGCCCGCATTGTCCCAGAGGACCGAGATCACCCAGGGCTTTTGCTTTTGAATGGCCAGGGTAGGGGCTTCGATACAGGTTGCAAAGAGGTTGTCCACAACCTCGCTTTTGCCAGCGGCAAGGTCGCGGTAGTGGAACAGGCCCTTAAAGGTGTTGTGGTTGCAATGATCGCTTCTGGCCTGGGAGATGTATTCCAGTTCAACATCGGTGGGGACTGAAAGACCGAAGGCCCGGCGCTCTGCCAGCACATTGTCTCTGAGAAAATAGGCCCGAATCGTAGAGACGTCATTTGGGTTCAGGGCCAGGCCGCGCTCCTTGCTGACACGCATGAGGGCTTCGTCGCTATGGATAGGGATCACAGTGACGGTCGGTTTATGATCCAGGCGCACCTTCGGGATGATGATCCCGATACCAGTTTCCGGGTCCCAGTCCTTTTTGGAAAAAACCTTATACTCCTGGATAATGTCATTGGCGAGAAGCTCCCGGGCGATGCGGTCTGCGTCGTCAAAGAAGAGGTTGCCCCCCTTCAGGCAATAC
>DAOURD010000180.1:0-4450 GCA_030625295.1 Desulfobacterales bacterium
CAAAGAGCCCGGGCCGGTAGGATTCCTTCATATTCTTGAGTCCCTGGATGCCGTGACCAAAATAGGGTTCCACCCCGACTATTCGGACCTTTGGATTGAGTTCCCGAAAGCGTTGAGTAACTCCCATCACAGTGCCGGTGGTTCCCATGGCGGCGACTACTACATCTACCTTGCCTTCGGTCTGTTTCCAGATCTCCGGGGCAGTACCATGATAGTGCGCCAGAGAATTGTCAGGGTTGTTGTACTGGTCTGTGCAGAAATAGCGGTCAGGGTTTTCAAGTGCCAGCTTGTATACAGCCTCTATGGCACCATCAGTCCCGAGGCGGGCAGGAGTCAGGAGGATTTCGGCACCGTAGGCCCGCATGATTTGACGACGCTCGATACTGGCTGCCTCGCTCATGGCGATAAGACAGCGATAACCCTTTACAGCCGATACCATCGCAAGACCAATGCCTGTATTACCGCTGCTTGCCTCAAGGATTATCTTGTCCTTTGTGAGTTCTCCCCGTTCTTCTGCCCCTTCAATCATGGAAAGAGCTATACGATCTTTAATAGAGCCTCCTGGATTAAAGCTCTCCATCTTTGCCAGGATAGTGACTTCCTTGCCGGGATCGAGACGGCGAATAGGGATAAGCGGAGTATTACCAATTGTGTCCAGGATGTTTTTAACAGGTTTTCTCATTTGTCCCCGAATCGAATCCTTCAGCAATATTATGTTTGAACCTCTGAACCCTGAACCCTTGAACGGTTGAACGGTTACCAATTAATATATGCGAACGACTATATTGACAAAAAACTTATGCATCAACATAAATTCACGGACTTTTCTTGACAAGGGCCATGCGGTTGTTCACATTTACCCGCGACAAAATAACAATATCAGGCGACACCAAGTGCAATCTGTGCTTTGCTGTGAAAAGGCAGGCTTCGCATACTATGCAAAGAGACAAGAGGTTTTCATGAAGGCATTGCAGAATTTTAAAGATCTGAAGGACGTTGAATTCATCTGGATGCTGACCCGTGAATACAGAGGGATAGCCGGTGCAGGTGGAGTTAAGGATGTGAGCCGGGAGCTTGCGGAATCACTGGCGCATGCCGGTTATGAGGTCTCAGTCATCATGCCTCGTTACGGTTTTGTAAAGCCGGAAGAGTTGAGTTTTAAGACCCTTGGCCCACAATTCGATGTAGACGCAAACTACGCACATGAAGAACGTAGGGAACGCGTAAGCTTTTGGCACCAGAAGCTGAAGGGTGTTGATATAATACTTGTGGAGGCAAGCCGCTTTAGTGAAAAGATGGGGGTTTATGTATACACCGGGGAAGAAGAGACCCTTGATCCCATTCATAAAAAGGGGGATGGTCACTTTGACTATTTTGCCATGAATATCCTGCTTCAGAAGGCCGCACTGGATTATGCAATTTTCACAGGTACCAGGCCGGATGTGTTTCATTGTCAGGATGGTCATACAAGTGTGCTCCCGGCCATGATGAGGGAGATTGAGGGCTTCCGGCACTATTTCAAGGGCAGTAGTGCCCTGCTTACCATCCATAATGCCGGCTTAGGCTACCACCAGGATGTGGCGGATCTGTTGTTTGCCATGACTATAACCGGTCTCCCCCAGAGGATAATCTACAGCGCTGTTCTCAACGGTTCCTTTAATCCGTTTCTTGCCGGTGCTGCTTATACGCCTATAAATACAGTGAGTGAAAACTATGCGAGAGAGCTTCAGGAAACAGAACTTGACGCCCTTACAGGGTGGCTGGGTCATGCTCTTAAAGATAGGGGCATATTTATCGAAGGAATTACCAACGGCATAAATCCCGATGAGTTCAGCCCCAGCCATCCGGAAATATTAGGGCTTCCTGCGGCCTTTGATCCAGCCAGGGGTGATCTGGCCGGCAAGGCAATCTGCAGAAAGGAGCTTGTCATCAGACTGATGTTTGCCGAGATTGGCGAAACCAAAATGTATGGCTCTATTGATTACAGTCCAAGTCAGCCTTTGGTCACTGTTGTGAGCCGGTTTTCCGAGCAAAAAGGTCTGGATATACTGGGTCAGGCCCTGGAAGTGCTAATGGCAGAGGACAAAAACATTCAGGTAGTAATTCTTGGCAATGGCAACAGGGATATAGAGAACCATCTCACATCCTTGGCAGAGCACCTTGCCTACGAGGAGCGGCTTGCAGTGCTCATAGGATACGATCCAGGGCTTGCAAACCTCATATATGCCGCAGGGGATTTTTTTGTAATTCCATCCCGATACGAACCCTGTGGACTCACTGATTTCATGGCCCAGCTCATGGGCAACCTACCCATTGTCCGTACTACAGGGGGGCTGGTCAAGGTAAGGGATGGATTTAATGGTTTTTCTTATAAGGATCATACGCCTGATGCCCTTATTCAGTCCGTGAACAGGGCCTTAAAGATTTACAGGAATTCACCTGATACCATAAAGGAGATGCAAGTAAACGCGGTGCATAATATATACGAGAATCATACATGGGATAAAGTAAGGGAGAAATATATAAGACTTTATCAAAGGGCTATGGAGTTGATAAGTAAGTTGAGCGATTAGCCATTAGCCATTAGCGTTTAGCTTTGAAAAATCAGGACATTACGTTAATTAGAAATAACACCCAATGGGTTTACCCTGTTGAATGCAGCTTCGCTGCCCCCTTTGGGGATTCAACAGGGTAAAAGTTTGTAATAGTAAAACATCCTGTAATCATTAAACTAATAGCTAACCGCTAAAGGCTAATCGCTCAAATTTGGGAGTGCCGTTACTTGAAGCTCAGGTCCACACGGCTGTCTTTTAAATTCTCAACCTTTTCCGGCGTCAGCGCTTGAGGTTCGATCAGGAACAGTCTTTTAGGTTCGATTTTTTCCTGGCCCAAGATATAGTTTTTAACTGCCTGTGCCCGCTGATTTGCCAAGGACCGCAGGTCGTCGTCTGTGATCTGGATGTTTTCCAGAATCAGCGCTTCCATTTCAGGTACCGGGATGTTCTTGGCGATCCCCAGGACATTCTTGGGCTTCTTGAATTTCCCGGCTTTATAGGCCATTTTTAGATATTTCTCATACTCTTCAGGTGCGATTATCACCAAATCCACCGAAACAGCAGCAGCCTCTTTTTTCTTCATTTTTTTGAATTTCTGGGCTTTGATCTGTTTTTCAAACCTGTATGTAATCAGTGCCTGCCTGTCCTTTTCAATATCCGCAAACCCAATAACTTCCAGTTGCAGGCTCGGGCGTTCATAAAGGGCGGTTACCAGCGTATCCAGTTTTACCTTTTCCCCATCGGTCAACTCAGCACTTCCGGCTTCAAATTCAAAACGGCTGAGATCTTCACCGCTGCCGAACGCGGCACTTATTAAGGAGAACGGAGCGGTGGCTGCCTTGACCAGGATGTTCTTGATCATTTTCAGGACAATCCCGCCTACGCTGAATTCCGGGTCATCGATGCGGCCGGTTACAGGCAGACGAAGGATGATTTCGCCGCTCCTGTCTTTCAGCAGGGAAACCGCCAGCTTAACCGGCAGGTTCAGGGAATCCGGACTCTCGACGCTCTCACCAAAATCAAACTGATCAATATAAACGTTGTTGGTTGAATCCAGTTTTTTCTGGTCAATCAGATAGCTTAGGTCCAGGGAGAGTTTTCCCTTCTGTATTTTGTAACCGACGTGTTTTCCGGAATATGGGCTGGCGGGGCTCAGGTCAATGTCCTTGAACCGGACCTTCAGGTCAACAAAGAGGTCTTCCATGAGCGGATTAATAGTGCCTGTGATCTCAAGCGGGGCGTAGCCGTTAAGTTTGCCTTTGAAGCGTACATCGGCCCTCTGGGTCTCTTCGGATATAAGGCCGCTCACGGTGCCTTGAATGTCCACCAGGTTTGCCGAATAGCTCGGGGTGATGGAACGGTCAGAAAAATTGATTTTGCCGTCCTTGCAGGTGATTTTACCTATATTGATCGGGACCGTGCCTGTACCTTTCGATTCAGTAGTCTCTGGGGCCGGTTTGGTTTGAGCTTCTGGCGATTCCGGAGCTTCAGGGGATGTCTCCGTGCCGGCAGTGACGATGTTCTGCAGATTCAGGGAACCATCTGCATTAACGATGATCCGGCTGTCAAGGTTTTCAAGAGCAATCTCATCTATGTTAACATAAATGGGCGAAATCCCTGCATCGATCCCGTTTACCAGGAGCTGTTTCCATTTTACTAAATCATCGGCCTGAGTATTGTCTTTTGTGGCAAAATCGGCCACAGCAGCACTGCCCCGGTATTTGGCCTGAAGGCCCGGTTCTTCAGCCTGAGATAGAGAGAGCGCCCCAGTGGTGGAGAACTTGCCATCGGAGACAATGATCTCAAGGATGCCGGCAAGAAAAGGCTGAAACCACGCCAAATTCAGATCACTGATTTCGAGCTGCAGATCAGCAACAACCGGATTGATACCGAAT
>DAOURD010000214.1:0-4153 GCA_030625295.1 Desulfobacterales bacterium
ATCGCTAACGATCTCCCCGTTGCCGTGAAAAAACAGAATATTCGGATCCTCCGCTCCTGCCATGTGAAACCTGGCGCCGACCTGAACATCCTCTTCCACAATAATGTTATAATCTATGGCACCAGGTGGCGGTTTTGAATCGACTTCTGTGCGGGGATGAAATAGGAACTGGACAACCCCAGGCTGGTCCAACTTACCGTAACCAAACTGATAGCTCTTCATAATGGCCTCCTGCTTTCAATCTCGTTCCCACGCTCTGCGTGGGAACGTACTCCGCCCGGCGCTCTGCGCCTTTGACAACGGACGCAGAGCGTCCAGGAGTCCGGGTTCCGACGCAGAGCATCGGAACCAGAACAAAAAGTCGCGGAACCTTGCCGAGTGCGAGTGTGTGTACGGATATCACAAATTTGTATCGCAACGCAAGGAACCCTTGGCCGCACCATGAGCCACGAACTGAAAGGTCTTGATCCCTCCCCTAAAATCCTATATAAAGAAAAATGAATGCGTGACAGAAACATAGTGGTATTCAAACATCGTAAGGGTTCAAAGGTTCAGAGTTAACCGTTCAGGGTTACCTTTTTTGATTGTCGATTTACGCCCGCCCTGGTGCCACTTGATTGGAAGAGGCTGCTGCCTCCGTAAGTCAGGTCTGGGCCAGGGGTTGTCGATTGTCGATTGTTTTTTCAATCATCAATCGAGCGGTAACAAGGGATCAAGTCTCAACATTTGTTCGGTGAACCCTGAACCCCTAAACCATTGAACCCGTGAACGGTTACCAAACATCTTTGTCATCTCGTGTGATTACAATGCATAGTGCGCGTTTCTAAAGAGGGAGAAATTGCCGGAAAACCGTGTCTTACAAAAAGAGATTAAAAAGCTAAATCAGATCGGGATTGCCCTCTCCAGCGAAATCAATCTGGAAAAGCTCCTGGAGTTAATCGTCCGTGAGGCTAGAGAATTTACACGCGCAGATGCTGGGAGTCTATATATTCTGGAGGACGGTAAGCTTTTCTTTCACGTAGCTCAAAACGAAACTCTGATTCGAAGGCCGGATCCTCCACCAGGGTTCAAACCTTATCCTCTTCCTCTTTCAAGAGAGAGTGTCGCGGGCTATGTAGCCATTACAGGAGAAATTCTAAACATAGAGAACGTTTACAGTCTGCCAGAAACAGTACCGTACAGTTTCAACCCTGACTTCGATCTGCGCAACGACTATGTGACAAGGTCCATGATAGTTGTGCCAATGAAAGACAGGGAAGGCCAAATTCTGGGTGTGCTCCAGTTGATCAATGCCATGGACAAAACAACTACTGTCACCGTTTTCCCCAAATCAGTCGAAGACCTTGTCATGTCCTTGGCCTCACAGGCAGCGGTGGCGATCCGAAATGCCAAATTGATTGTGGATATCAAGAGGCTGTTTGAGGCCCTGATCCGGTATTCTGTCTCGGCCATCGATGCTCGAAGCCCTCACACCGCAGGTCATTCCAGGCGAGTAGCAGCCTATTCCGTGGCCATAGCCCTGGCCATCAATAAGCAGACCACGGGTCCCCTTGCCGATGTGTTCTTCACTCCTGAGCAAACGGAAGAAGTCTCATATGCAGCCTGGCTTCATGACATAGGCAAAATTGGCGTCCCTGAGCGCATCTTGGACAAGAAAAATCGACTCAGCGACGAGGCGATGGAAGCCATTGTCAATCGCTTTGAGTTGATCAAAGCCCTCAAGCTAAACCGTATCCATCAAGCCGGGCATGCCGGAAACATATCAAGCCCGGAAGGCGGGAAAGACGGACCTGATGACAGCATAAGCGAAGAAATCAATAAAAAAGTGGAACAGGAAATAGAAGCAGATCTGAGCTTTATCCAGAGGATAAACCGATCCAATTTTCTCTCAGACGAAGACCTTGCAACCCTGGAGGTTATAGCGTCCAAGACTTATGAAAATCTTTCGGGAAATATGACCCCCTGCATCTCTGAAAAAGAGTTTAAACACCTTTCGGTCAAAAAAGGAAACCTAACAGCAGAGGAATACGAGAGAATCCAAACCCATGTAGAACTTACACACAATATTGTAAAAAATATCCCCTTTACAAAAACTTTAAAGAACGTTCCCTTTTTTTCCGCAACTCACCATGAACTCCTTGACGGAACCGGCTATCCCGGGGGACTAAAGGGTGACGAAATTCCCCTCCAGTCCCGCATCTTATCCGTTGTGGACGTCTTTGACGCATTGACGGCTGCGGACCGCCCCTATCGCCCTGCCATAAGTCCTGAGAAAGGTGGCGAAATCCTTAAGGCAGAAGCAGAAGCGGGACGACTCGACAAGAATATCGTGAACCTGTTTCTTGATAAAGAACTGTACACTATATAAAATCGCTACGCGATTTTATATAGTGCGGCTACGCCGCTTCCCTTATGATCTGCTTTCAGAAAATCGCTGAAAGGCGTATAGTTGAAGCTATACGGGAAGGAGAATTTGATGACCTTCCCGGAACAGGACAACCCCTTAAGCTCGATGACGATTCCCACGTGCCAGAGGACCTCCGGATAGCCTACAAAATCTTAAAGAATGCTGGCTACGTGCCTCCAGAGGTGGCTCTAAGTAAGGAGATCGCCAAGACCGAAGACCTCCTGGCCGGGATGGAAGATACAAAAGAGAAATATCGTCAACTCAAGAAGCTAAATTTCCTTATCATGAAGCTAAATATGTTGCGCGGAACCTCTACCGGTCTGGAAAAGGCACAACGTTATGAGAAAGAGCTGGTGGAGCGCTTCGGTTCCTGATCCCTCATGTTTGATAGGAAGACGATTTTGTTGGATCTTTACAGCAGACTATACAAGGCCTGCGGCCCCCGTCACTGGTGGCCGGGAGATTCTCCCTTTGAGGTCGTTGTTGGTGCCATTCTTACCCAAAACACGGCCTGGCGAAATGTAAAAAAGGCCATAACCAACCTGAAAGCAAGAAGCCTCCTGTCACCGTACGCGCTCTATCATGTGCCGGTCGAACATTTAGCAACTGTGATCAGGCCCGCAGGGTATTACAACATAAAGGCCAGGCGGTTGAAACACTTTGTCCGGTTCCTTGTTCAGGAAAGTGCTGGTGACCTTGATCACCTTCTTGCCGATGACGTTGACACCTTGCGAAGCAGGTTGCTATCCATCAATGGGATCGGACCGGAGACCGCAGACAGCATTCTACTATACGCTGGGAACAAGCCGACCTTTGTTGTAGATGCCTATACACGACGAATCCTCTTCAGGCACAATCTCATCCCTGAAGAGACGTCTTACGATGAAGTGCGCGACTTTTTTATGGACTGTCTCGAGCCTGACGCTCCCATGTTTAATGAGTACCATGCACTCCTGGTCCACGTCGGGCACACATTTTGCTTGAAGAGAAATCCAAAGTGTACGGAGTGTCCCGCCAGAGGGTGGAACAATGATGAATAAAGTTCATAACTCGTCGCAGTTACAGGAAAGTGTCTTTAGGGGCGTCCTGTTGGCCTATTTTATCCTTTTTTTTCACGTTCTCTTGATCCTCGGTCTCGGTGCCCTTACGATCTTTTTCAGGACTGTCATCAACTACCTGCCCTGGATCCTGGCCGGTGTGGGCGTGCTCATCATTGGATCATGGGGCCTCTGGTGGTACTTTATAAAAAGGCGGGGCAAAAAATTGACAGATGCTCTCAAGGACCCTGTCTTCCAGGGACGCACTGTAGAAGTAACGCTGTTCGGAGGGCTTGCAAGTCTTAAACTCGGGCAGCCCCAGGGACCACTCACTATCGATTATTCGGCCCCTGAAGCCCCCAAACAACTTGTGGATCCTGCAATTCTTCGTGTCGAGGAACTGAACAAACTGGCCAACCTGCTCAAAGAAGATTTGATTACAATGGACGAATTCCTCAAGGCCAAAAAGAATCTCTTGGGTCAATGAAAACTTTGGGGCTCCGCTCCAATTGGAATAGTGGAATAGTGGAAAACTGGAATAGTGGGTATAAATTTTGAACATAAAAAAATGATGTTATTCCGCTTCTGTCCCCATTATTCCATCATTCCATTATTCCATCATTCCAATTGTGAGCGAAGCGAACTAAGTTCGTTTAGATCAATATAATACTCAAGTCGTTATCATTTGCAATGGCTGTTTTTGGGAAAA
>DAOURD010000211.1:0-4173 GCA_030625295.1 Desulfobacterales bacterium
GAGCTGTTCTTTAATGAAATGTCCAACGCCCTTGCAAGTGGCGAGAGGGTCGAAATCAGGGGCCTATGCAGCATCTATGTGAAGGATTACAAGGGAATTCCTATACAATCCAGTTAGGAGGACAAGTGTAGATGAAACAACTGAAGAAGGATCTGTAGGCTGTAACCAAAGAATTCGACGCCCTTACCAAGAAGACCAAGAAACTGATAGGTTCTTTGAATACGTGAAAGAAGGTCACTATGTTTTTGTTGATGTACAGAATTTCAACTATTACAAAGGAGCTTTGATATGACTGTTTCCGAGCAACAATCCAACGAGTCCGGTGTCACTGCTCGGTTGATAGAATTGATCAACAACTTATCTAAAAAGCAGCAGCAAGCACTTTTGACCATGCTTGAGGATTGGCAAGACACAAATCGAAGGGGACATCCCAGGAAACCCTGCTTTATCGTCGTAGATTACGCTGATCGCGAGCGTGCCTTCAAAGATTTCATAAAAAACATAAGTACTGGCGGAGTGTTTATCGAAACTGATACGCCATTCTCCGTTGGACGGGATCTTACACTGACCTTTTCGTCGTCCAACTACGAGAGGCCAATCAAGATCACCGGCGAAATCGTCCGGGCCGGTAGGGTGGGGATTGGCGTAAAATTTAAAACCGAAAACCAAGATTTGGAGGCTATGATAGAATCCCTCTAAAAAGCGATTTTTTCCACTATGTTAAGGACTATAAGGGCTACACCGGGCGGAACCCCAAGACCGGGGAACCCTTTCAGGTGCTACCCAAGAAACTTTCCTTTTTCAAGTGCGGTAAGGAGCTTAAGGAACCTGCACAAAGGCTTGAAGAGATGATTCTTTGAAATGGTAGCAGGCAGAAAAGAAGGGGTCAACCATATCGTCTAACCCCTTTTTCATATTGGAAGATTCGTGGTGCCGAGACCCAGAATCGAACTGGGGACACGCGGATTTTCAGTCCGCTGCTCTACCGACTGAGCTATCTCGGCGGCCAAAAAAAGCTATTAGAACCCCTGGCTCTTGTCAAGGATTTTTTGGGGGACCTCCTACGTCCCCAAAGGCGTACTGGAGAATGGCACATGCTGCAACAGCCGCAGTGTCCGCCTTCAGGATTCTTGGGCCAAGAGAAACACAGACAAAACCGACTTCGAGTGCCAGTTTGACCTCCTCGGACGTGAAGCCGCCTTCCGGGCCTATGAGGGCTAACAACTTGCGCACATCTCTTGCATCACTCTGGTAAGGCCGGGATTTGAGCCCAGGGTTACCATGATGGAAGATGATCCTTAGATCGTAGAATTGGGGCGTGCCAACCAACTCTTTAAAAGAGGTTGGAGGCCCAAGACGGGGTATTTGAGATCGACCGCACTGTTTTAGGGACTCCCGTGCAATAGCTTCCCAGCGTTGCTCCTTTTCGGCCCAGCGTTCTGGTTCAGGTCTTGCCACGCTCCGTTCGGCCATAAGAGGGATCAAAGCATATATGCCGAGTTCCGTCGCCTGCCGCACAATACGATCCATTTTTCTGGCCTTAAGCAAGGCTTGTCCGATGGTGATTTCTGCAGGAGATTCTGAGATCGAAGGAAACCGTTCCAGGACAGCGAGGGTTATGGCCCTAGGTGTGCTGGCCGTAATTCGTGCGCGATATTCTGAGCCCTTGCCATCGAATAGAGAAATCTCCTCGCCAGGCTTCAACCGCAGCACCGTTCGAATATGCTTTACATCGGGCCCTGTCAGGGTTGGCCTGTCAGATAGGATCTTTTTCCTGTCAAGGAAAAAACGTCTCATCCTCCCCCCAACCCCCTCCCTCCAGGGGAGGGGGAGTTTCTGGATGGGCACTACTTAAACAAAAGAAATAGTTTTGTAAACACCGTTTTTTTGCTATAGCGTGTGCTCATGACGATCCGGGAGCGCCTTGAACAAGAAGAGAGAAGAACGCTTTCTCCCTTTGCTGCACTTAGTGCCGAGACCAAGGGTCGGCTTATCCCAGAGGAACCGTGCGAGATTAGAACCGATTTCCAACGGGACCGGGATAGGATTATACACTCAAAGTCCTTCCGGCGCCTGAAGCACAAGACACAGGTCTTTCTATCGCCCACCGGTGACCATTACCGAACCCGTCTCACCCATACCCTGGAAGTTGCGCAAGTCGCCCGAACCGTAGCCAGGGCCCTGCAATTCAACGAAGTGCTTACTGAGGCCATTGCCTTGGGCCATGATCTTGGTCATACACCCTTTGGCCATGCAGGCGAAGCGGTCTTAAACGAAATTTTCCCCGGCGGCTTTTCTCATCATGAGCAGAGCCTGAGGGTGGTGGATGTCCTTGAGAAAAATGGCCTTGGTCTGAATCTTACTGCCGAGGTGAGAGACGGTATCTTAAAGCATTCCAAAAGGAAGGAGGAAATCCTTCCTGGTGATCCCGCATCATTGCCCGCCACCCTTGAGGCGAGGGTGGTAAGGGTGTGCGACGTCATCGCCTATGTGAATCATGATCTTGACGATGCCATTCGTGGTGGCGTTATAGTTGGCGGGGATATTCCCGTGATTTGTCTTGAGGTCCTGGGGGATTCTCATGCCAGGCGCATTGATACCATGGTAAAAGACCTCATCTTTGCCACGTTGGAGGGATCAGCTCCGGAGCTTCGAATGCATCACAGGACTTATGAGGCCCTGGTAACTCTGCGGGACTTTCTTTATGAACGCGTCTATGAGATTCACGCGGTGCACGAGGATTTTGTGCGGGCCAAAAAGATTATTTGCGAACTCTACTGCCGGCTACTGGAAGACGAAATGGTCTTCCGGCAGCAGATCGGAGAGATCCCACCAGGAACCTCTAAGGAGCAAACCGTGTGCGATTTTATTGCGGGCATGACAGATCGGTATGCCCTTCATTTGCACGAAAAGATATTTATGCCGAAACCATGGATGGTCTACTAGCGCGCAGGACGCTTTACAAAGATCTTGACATGTTGCAAAAGATCGTGATAATTCTTAATAAAATCACGTAACGATTTTATAAGGAGTCTCGTTATGAATACGGACGAGAATGCCAAGGATGATCGGGCATCTGCCGGGGATGACTCCGGCGGACAAACCCCGGAGATGGAAGAAATCATTGATCTTGTGGACGAGATCCCCCCGGATGATAACACCGGTCAGGTGGAACAGGCCCGAGAGACTGTGTCCAAGACAGAAGAAGACGAGGAAGAGCTGATTGAGTTGACGGACATGGTTGAGGAAAGCTCGTCCGAGGCCCAAATTGGTGACACAACGCTTCAAGGGGGAGCAGAGGAGATCCTCGAACCGGAGGGGGAACAGGGGCCTGAAGAGGAAGAACCTATTGAACTAACAGACGAAGTAGTCCCTGAGGTCGATTCTGCACAAGAACAAGAAGAGGGTGAGGAAGAACTTATTGAACTAACAGACGAAGTGGTTCCTGAGGCTGATTCTGCACAAGAACAAGAAGAGGCTATTGAACTGGGCGATTTGGCTGAGGAGGTGGGTTTTGAGGAGGAGCTGGAAGATGTAGACTTTGCCATACTTGAAGAGGCCGAGCAGCCGCTTGTCGATACAGTCGAGACCGAACTGGAAGCTGAAGATCGGTCTGAATCAGGATTGGAGCAAGGTGTACCAGAACCGGTGGGTGGGGGATTGGAACAGGCGGTACTTGAAAAGCTTTCCGATGAAAAGCTGGAGGAGATCATCACAAGCGTTGTAAAACAAACCATAGAGGGGAAGGTTGAGCGCATACTCCTTGAAGCCGCCGAGGCAGCTATTGCCAAGGAAATAGAGAGACTCAAACAAGCCCTTTGAGAACTGAACAGGGCGAGTCCGAACTTGATAGTATAGGGAATTTCGTTGGGGGTTAAGCGATTAATCCCCTTTTCAATTTTGGGAAGAGCTTAGGGGCGTCTGAGAGTTGAATCAAATGAGTTCACACTTACTCAAGAAAGGTTATGAACCTAAGGAAGTGGAAAGACGGTGGTACGCGTATTGGGAAAAGGAAGGCCTTTTTGCAGCCGAGGACGTGAGTGACAAAGAACCCTTCTCGATTGTCATCCCTCCACCCAATGTGACTGGTGTGCTTCACATGGGCCACGCCCATAACAACACCTTGCAGGATATCCTCTGTCGTTACCGTCGCATGCAGGGCTATAACGTGCT
>DAOURD010000053.1:0-6582 GCA_030625295.1 Desulfobacterales bacterium
GATCAATGGGCAGTAGAAGCCTACAAGGCCCTTTCGGCCCAGGGGATAGAAACCGATTTCGTAGGCTATGACCTTACAAGCTTTGACTCAGAAGTCCTTATGGTGGTCCTAGACGGCAAGGCCCTCGAACGGGCCAGTGCAGGGGACTCCATTGAGCTTGTAACAGCCAAGACTCCGTTTTATGGCGAGGCAGGGGGCCAGGTGGGAGACCGTGGCCTTATTTCTGGTCAAGATTTTGAGATGGAAGTTTCAGATACGGTCAAGGATCCTAATAATATCATTATCCACAAAGGAAAGGTCTTGCAAGGAAGCATCTCCCCAAAGCAGACCGTCACCCTGACCGTGGATCAGGACAGACGTTTGGCCGTTGCCAGGAACCATACCGCCACTCATATCCTGCATGCAGTCCTGCGCCAGGCCCTTGGGGATCATGTGAAACAGTCAGGGTCATTGGTAGGGCCTGACCGTTTGCGATTCGACTTTACACATTTTTCCGCTCTCAATACGGAGACACTTCAGGAAATTGAGAGCTTGGTGAATGATAGAATTCGTCAGAACATCTCCCTTGAGATCGAGGAAATGGATGCTGAGGATGCCTTTAAGACGGGGGCGACCGCCCTGTTCGAGGAAAAGTATGGTGACCGGGTCCGCCTCGTAGCCATTGAAGATTTCAGCAAGGAACTGTGCGGTGGTACCCATACTGAGCGCACCGGAGATATCGGGCTGTTTAAGATTGTCAGCGAGGGGAGTGTGGCAGCAGGGGTGCGGCGCATCGAGGCACTCACAGGAAAAGCTGCCCTGTCATACACCCAGGAGACCACCCAGACCTTGCATACCTTAGCACAGATGCTAAAAAGCAAACCCGAGGAGCTTACAGAGAGATTTCATAAGACCCTGACACAACTGAAGGGCCTGGACAGGGAACTTGCCGCCCTCAAAGCAAAAGCGGCGGCAGAGGCATCAGGTCGGTTACTTTCTGAGGTCAGGACTGTCAACGGCGTATCTGTTCTCGCCCAGGAGGTTTCAGTAGACACACCAGCGGCCTTGAGGGAGATGGCTGATCACCTCAAAGCAAAGATGAAGTCGGGTATTCTCGTGCTGGGGAGCAAGACACCGGATAAGGTTCTGCTGGTGGCCGTGGTTACCAAGGAGCATCTGGGTCGGTACCATGCTGGCCAGATCGTAAAGCAGGTGGCTGCTGTAGTGGGTGGCGGAGGAGGAGGGCGTCCTGATATGGCGCAGGCCGGGGGGAGCAAGCCCGAAAAACTTCCGGAGGCACTGGCGAAGGTTTTCGATATAGTGGCCCAGGGCGATTGATTATTGACGATTGGCGATTGATTATTGGCTATTTAGTGCCTGAACGAAAAGTCATATTCAGGCAAAATCCGAATATCGAAATCCGAAATCCGAAACAAATTCGAATACCGAATGACAAAATGACCGAAACTAATACATTGAAAATTCGATGTTTTTGTCATTGGAGCATTTTTATTTCTGTCATTGTTTCGAATTTCGTGTTTCGAATTTCGAATTTTTGACCGAAAAAACAGAGGTTTTCGGTCAAACACTATTTAGTCATCAAGGGATTCTTCTTCAAATCGTCAATCATCAATTATCAATAGTCAATCCTGTCACACCCAGGCGACCTGGTGACTTCCCTTTTTCCATTCCACAACACTACCTATGATATATGCCTTTTCATCCATGGCCCCAAGGAATTCCAGAATTCTCTCTGCCGCTCTTTCAGGGACTACAATGATGAGCCCAATTCCGTTGTTGAAGGTTCTCGTCATTTCCCGTTTTGAGAGCTTACCTGCTTCCTGAAGGAAGGTGAAAACAGGCGGGGTCTCCCAGCTTCCTTCCTGAATCAGGGCCTTGCAGGATGAGGGGAGTATGCGGGGCAGGTTGTCTACGATACCACCACCGCTTATGTGGGCAATGCCGTGTATTGGAAAGTCACGCAGGAGGTGACGGATGACCTCGGAATAAATCTTGGTCGGCTCCAGAAGCTCTTCCCCAATGGTTCTTCCCAATATGTCAACTGTATCATCTACCTTTAATTTAAGCCTTTCAAAGCAAATTTTTCGAGCCAGAGAGTAACCGTTGCTGTGAAGACCGCTTGAGGCGAGGCCAATAAGCTTGTGGCCAACTGCAATCTCTGATCCATCTACGATCTTGCTGTTGTCTACAATGCCGACCACAAACCCTGCCAGATCGTATTCACCGCTTCTGTAAAGTCCAGGCATTTCTGCTGTTTCGCCCCCGATGAGAGCACACCCGGTACGCTTGCAGCCCTCGACGATTCCCCGAACAATTGCCTCTCCTGTTTCGGGAACAAGGGTTCCCATGGCAAGATAGTCAAGAAAAAACAGCGGCTTGGCACCCTGCACCGCAATATCATTTACGCACATTGCCACCAGGTCAATCCCGATAGTGTCGTGCTTGTCCATCATGCAAGCAACTTTGACTTTGGTGCCTACCCCATCCGTGGAGGTTGCCAGAACGGGGTTTTCATACCGGCTCACGTCAAGGGAATAGAGGCCACTGAAGCCCCCAATGCCGGCAATCACCCCGGAGCGAGGGGCCTCCCTGGTAATTTTCTTAATCGTTTTTATGAAACGATTGGCTTTATCGATATCGACTCCGGCATCTTGATAAGTAAGAAACTCGTTCATGCCACGCTCCGTTGGGTTCATGTGTTTATATTTGCAGCATGATTAGTATAATATTCCCAATAAGTCAAAAGAAATCTTTTTGACATCAGCGCTGCTGTGGTGTAATAACATCTTTAAAAAGAAGGAGTTTATGGGCTTCACCCAGATACCCTAAGGAAGGATAGCACCATGAAAGAATTTGCCCGGTTGAATCGGCTTCCTCCCTATGTCTTTACCACGGTAAACAAGATTAAGATGGATGCCCGCCGTGCAGGAGAGGACATTATTGACCTGGGGATGGGCAATCCTGATATGCCAACCCCAAAGCACATCGTGGATAAGCTGATAGAGGCATCCGGAAAGAGCCGGAATCACCGGTATTCAGCATCCATGGGGATCACAAAGCTCAGGGTGGCAATTGCCGATTGGTATGGACGCAGGTTTGGCGTGGATATAGACCCGGATACCGAAGCGATTGTCACCATTGGTGCCAAAGAGGGGATTTCTCATCTTGTACTGGTAACCATCCGGCCGGGGGATGTCGTCTTTTCGCCCGATCCCACGTACCCGATCCATCCGTATTCGGCAATCATTGCTGGTGGGGATGTACGCGGGATTCCGTTGAGTCAGGATCGGGATTTTTTTGAAGACCTGATTGCTGCCACAAGGCAGACATGGCCTCGGCCCAAGATGCTCATCATCTCCTTTCCACACAATCCCACAACCGAAGTGGTCGATTTGGCCTTCTTTGAAAAGGTCGTGGACTATGCTAAAGAGCATGACATTCTGGTGATTCATGATTTTGCCTATGCAGACCTTGTCTTTGACGGATATGAGCCCCCCAGTTTTCTTCAGGTGCCGGGCGCCAAGGATATCGGGGTAGAGTTCTTCTCGCTTTCCAAGAGTTATAACATGCCGGGGTGGCGTGTGGGTTTTTGCGTTGGCAATCCCGAGATTGTGGGAGCGCTTCGTCGCATCAAGAGCTATCTCGATTATGGGATCTTTCAACCCATTCAGATTGCATCCATTATTGCGCTAAACGGGCCTCAGGCCTGTGTCAAGGAGATAGTAGAGCAATACAAGACCAGACGTGATGCCCTGATAGACGGGCTGAACAGGGTGGGCTGGCCGGCCAGGCCACCCAAAGGGACCATGTTCGTGTGGACAAAGATCCCTGAGCCATACCTTAAGATGGGCTCTGTTGAGTTTTCAAAGATGTTGATCCGAAAAGCCAAGGTGGCTGTCTCACCAGGGCTTGGTTTTGGGGAATACGGAGACGATTACGTTCGGTTCGCCCTTATAGAAAACAAGATGCGCATCAATCAGGCCATAAGGGGGATACGTAAGATTCTGTAAAGCGCATAGCGCAAGGCGCAGAGGGCATAGCGTAGAATAGAAACTCAATGCGCTATGCGCTTTGCGCTATGCGGATTCCGAGGCAACAATATGAAGCAGATACACATTGGTCTGTTGGGGTTCGGAACCGTGGGGTCTGGCATGGTAAAGATCTTGCTGGAAAACCGGGAGGTGATCGAGTCGCGCCTCGGGGCCTCCCTTGCATTAAAATGGATAGCCGACCTTGACCTTGAAAGGGACCGGGGGGTAGCTGTGGATGCCAGCCTCCTTACAACCGATGCCGAAATGGTCGTTGACGACCCTGAGGTTGATATTGTCGTGGAGCTCATTGGTGGTTATGAACCGGCAAAGAGTTTTATCTTAAAAGCGATTGAAAACGGGAAACACGTAGTTACGGCCAATAAAGCGCTTCTGGCCGCACACGGGGATGAAATCTTTTCCGCAGCCTCCCGAAAGGGCGTGGAGGTGGGCTTTGAGGCGAGCGTGGGTGGTGGAATTCCCCTGATTCGATCGCTGAAGGAAGGCCTGGTTGCGGACCGCATCGAAAGCCTTTTCGGTATCTTGAATGGCACTGCCAATTATATTCTGACCAAAATGACCGACCAGGCAAAACCCTTTTCAAAAGTGTTGGAGGAAGCTCAGGCACTCGGCTATGCAGAGGCGGATCCCACCTTTGACATCGAAGGGATCGACACGGCCCATAAACTGACCATACTTCTTGCTATCGCCTATGGCGTACCCATCGATTCTGAGGCTGTCTATACAGAGGGTATTTCAAAGGTCACGCCCCTTGACATCAAGTTCATAAAAGAGTTCGGATACCGTATCAAGCTCCTGGCTATCTCAAAAGACGATGGTGAGGCGATTGAGGCCAGGGTGCATCCCACACTGATAGCGGATGACAGTATGCTTGCCAATGTGAATGATGCCTACAATGCCCTCTACATAAAAGGGGATGCAGTGGGCAACGTGATGCTCTATGGACCCGGGGCTGGAATGATGCCCACAGGCAGCGCTGTGGTAAGCGATCTGGTAGATGTTGCGCGCAATATCCTCACGGATGCGGTGGGAAGGGTGCCGTCTGTGGGGTATCAGCCGGCCGGTGTCAAGGCACGGCGGATCAAGTCAATCGAAGAGCTTAAGACCGAGTATTATTTTCGAGTTTCAGCCGAAGACACGCCGGGTGTGCTGTCCAAAATCTCGGGGATTCTCGGAAAGCATCAGATCAGCATCAAATCGGTTCACCAGAAAGGGCGGGACCTTGTAGGCGCCGTACCCATTGTCATGATTACCCATGAGGCCAAGGAGGCGGCCGTACGGATGGCCCTTTCGGAAATCGATCAACTTGATGTAGTCAAAGACAAGACCGTTCTGATCCGGATTGAGGGTTGGAGATGAAATATGTCATCCTGGTGGGCGACGGTATGGGGGATTACGCCATTGCCGAGCTTGGAGGCAAGACTCCCCTTGCGGCTGCCCGTACTCCCCATATGGACTGGATAGCCGACCATGGAGAATTAGGTCTGGCACGAACTATTCCACAGGGGTGCGAAACCGGAAGTGATACGGCCAACTTGAGTCTCCTGGGCTACGATCCGAAAGCCACCCTGACGCGGAGGGCCCCGTTAGAGGCGGCCAGCCTTGGCGTCCGTCTATCCGAGACAGATGTGGCCTTCCGGTGTAATTTGGTCACCCTTTCCACGCAAAATGGCATATTGACCATGGAGGATTACAGTGCTGGTCACATCAGCACTGATGAAGCCCGGGATATTATCGAGGATCTGGACAGGGCCTTGGGTGATGAGACCTTCCGGTTTTATCCTGGCGTGAGCTACCGGCATCTTATGGTCTGGCATGGTGGGGCCGCAGAGGTTGACACCACGCCTCCTCACGATATTACCGGCCAAGCGGTCCAACCCTATTTGGATCGTATGACCTCTCATGGGGTGTTGCTTCAGCTCATGGATCGCGCGGGCACAATCTTAAAAGATCATCCGGCCAACAAAAGGCGCGTCGAAAAAGGGCTGAAACCGGCCAATCATATCTGGTTCTGGGGTCAGGGATATGCCCCACAACTGGAGGCTTTTGAAAAGAGGACAGGGCTTAGAGGGGCCATGATTTCTGCTGTAGACCTCTTGAAAGGGATTGGTGTTTATGCAGGGCTTGAGGTGATAAGGGTTCCGGGTGCCACCGGATATTTTGATACTGATTACGAGGCCAAAGCGCAATATGCCCTGTCGGCCATCAAAGATGTTGACTTGATCTACGTGCACGTGGAGGCGCCGGACGAGGCAGGGCACGCTGGCTTATTGGACGAAAAGATCTCCGCGATCGAGGCATTTGACGCCATGGTCGTGGGAAAGGTCTTAGATGGGATGACGGGCTTTCCGGAATTTCGTATCATGGTCACAACGGATCACTATACGCCTATCTCTGTCAGGACGCATACCACAGAACCCGTCCCGTTTGCTATCTGTGGTACAGGAATTTTCACCCCTCAGGATGGGTCCGGCGGTTTCAACGAGGAAAATGCCGGGGCCCAGGGCCTATTTGTCGCTGATGGCTACAAGCT
>DAOURD010000274.1:0-3604 GCA_030625295.1 Desulfobacterales bacterium
TCATTATCCGGGTCGAGACGCCAGGGATGGTATCCGATAGCTGGAAAGACAAACCCCGGATGCCGGCTGGCTATCTCCATGATCTTCTGGTTGGAAGAAACGTCCTGCCCCACCGCCACAATACCGAGCACGCCCCCTTCCTGTGCCTCTCTGATGGCTGTCTCCGGATCAGGCAATTCATCTAAATGGGCGTGGGTGTCTATAGCAGGTAGCATAGGAATTTCCATGTTTGCCTAATAATTCTGTGGCCGTAGTATGGTCCAGGCTAACCAAAACGATACTGGATGCCGGATACTGGATGCTGGATAAAGATACAAACTGGATTCATACATCCAGTATCCAGTATCAAGCATCCAGCATCCAGCATCTGTCCGCCTAAGGACGCTAAGTTCAGAAGCCCAGGCAGAAAGCACCAGGAACTAATCATCTTTTTATTCGTATATATAAATATGCTCGATCCCCGGCTTGAGAAAGAAGGTGCTCAACTCTACCTTCTTCTTGTTCGGGGAAAAGCTGATCAGAAACTTCTTTTCACAGGCCACCCGTTCCAGGCTCTTTATGTCCTTTAATTCAATCGTGGGGTTGCTGCAAAAAGCCACCTCTACGGCGTGGTCCTCTTTGACACCCACCATATCGACCGGGCCCTCAGGAAATCGCGGGTTACGAAAAACAGGCACTGGCTGAAGCCCTTTTTCCTTCAACAATCCGTATAGTACACAGCGGATGGTCTCTTTAACAACAGCATCTCTGAGGTATCCTTTTGGAATCGACCTGATTGCCGCCAATATTTTCTTTTTGATCTCCTGTTTCATGGCCCTCCCCAATAAAAGATCCTCCTTGACGATTACTTGAAGATTAGCTACTCAGCTGTATGTACAGACCTCGTTCCACTCAACTACTCAATCATTACAAAATCGCGCAGCGATTTTATAACCTGAGACATTATGGACGGTCAACCTGTAATTGGGTCTAAGAATTGAGTAATCATCTTTATCAAATCTTGGAATTCGACAAGATCCTTGAGGACCTGGCCCGCAGAACCCATTCTCCGCTCTCTGCTGAGCGCCTCCGGGGTCTAACATCACTTCCGAGTCTCGAGATAGTTCGAAAGAGCCTGGGGAAAATCTCCGAACTCCGAACATTTATGGACTCAGGTGGGTCTTTTCCCATCAGCAATTTTCAGGACATAAGTGGATACCTCCAGTTGGCAGCCGTGGAGGGGGGCTGTCTTGAGCCCGATGCCTTTTGCCATATTCATGAAGTGCTCGATTTGGCAGCAAGGATACACCCTTTTTTCTCAAAGAACCTGTCAGATTTCCCTCTCCTTCAAGAAGTGGGTACACCTCTGGCCCCCAACCCTCCTCTTGTGCAAGAGATCAATAAGAGCGTTGATTTGAAGACCCTGGAGATTCGTGACCAGGCAAGCCCGAATCTGGCCACCATTCGCCGCAAGATGGCCCGGGCACGTGAACGGCTACGAAGAGAACTGGAGACCCTGCTTGACACACTGTGGCCCAGAGGTGTCTTGCAGGAACGCCTGATCACCATGAGACATGGACGGTGGGTCCTTCCGGTAAAAGAGACCCACCGGCACCGGATCAAGGGGGTCCTTCACGACCAGTCGGCAAGTGGGGCTACCGTTTTTGTGGAGCCACTCGAAACTCTTGAGATGAATAACCAGGTTCGTCGCCTTGAAGCAGATGAGCGCCACGAAATAGAAAGGGTCCTCCGCCGGCTTACTGACCTTGTTCGCACAAACAGCACCGACCTAGAACAGAACCTTGAAGTACTGGTCTGTCTGGATTGCCATCATGCCATGGCACTGACCTCCAGAGAGCTGAATCAACACGAACCAGCCCTCAACACCCATGGTTTACTCAAAATCAAGGAGGGACGACATCCATTGCTCACATTGAGGAAGGATACGGTATCTCCCGTGGTCCCTCTGGATCTTTCAATAGGTGAAGGTTTCAACACACTCGTGATCACCGGGCCCAATGCCGGCGGAAAGACCGTGGCACTCAAAACCGTGGGGCTTCTTGCCCTGATGGTCTCCTGCGGACTTCATATCCCGGCAGATCCGGACTCACAAATGCCTGTCTTCAACCGGATCTTTGCCCATGTGGGAGACGCCCAGTCGATTGAGATGGATCTTTCAACTTTTTCTGCCCATCTTAAAGGGCTCAGGGCGATCGTGGATGAAGCGGCCTCTGGAGACCTGGTGCTCATTGATGAGATTGGAACCGGCACGGACCCGCAGGAGGGGTCAGCCCTTGCCATGGCAGTGATAGAGGTCGTTACCAGCAAAGGTGCTTTGACCGTCGTTACAACCCATCAAGGTGTTTTGAAGGCATTTGCCCATCAGACGCCCGGTATTGCAAATGGATCAATGGCCTTTGACAGCAAAACCCTCACGCCGACCTACAGGTTCCGTCCCCATATCCCTGGTTCCAGCTATGCGTTTGACATCGCAAAGCGTATGGGACTCACGGACACCATCATCACACGCTCCAGATCTCTGATGGGTCGTCAGGCCCATCGACTGGAGGACCTGATTTTACAACTCCAGGATCAGATCGAACAGAATGAAAAATTGAAGGGGAGCCTGGAGGCCCAAAAGCTCGTTCTTGAAGGATTGACCAGACGGTACCAAGAAGAAAACGATCTTCTTGCCCGGCAAGCGAGGCAATTACGGCGCAAGGCGGCCGAGGAGGCGAGCGCCATCATAAAGCAGGCTAATGCCGCTCTGGAAAAGGCGATACGAACCGTGCGGGAAAAGAGCGCCTCTCGCCAGGCCATCCGTGAAGCCAAGGCCCTTATTCATGAGGAAAAAGAGACCCTAAGAAACGAGCTTGAGGCCACCTCATTTGATGAAGAATCTCAGCAGGAAGATCAGATCACGGGCGAGGTCCGAGCCGGAAACCGTGTCTACTGGACAGGGGGTGGCGTGGTGGGGACTGTGCTGTCTGCTGAAGACACGACTGGTCACGTCCTGATCGCCAGTGGCAATCTCAAGGTGCGCGTACCCAAAGCGGAATTGACCCGGGCAAAAGGCCCGGGGAAAGCCACTCCCTGTCTCCATTCACATGTGGCTGTCCCTTTCCCGGATAAGGTACGCACCGAAATCGATATCCGGGGAATACAAGTGGATGAGGCATTGGGGGCTGTAGACAAATTCGTGAACGATGCCCTGCTGGCAGGCTTAATGGAGGTTCGGATCATCCATGGTGTGGGGACGGGGGCGCTGCGTAACAGCGTCATACCATTCTTGAAGGAGCACCCTCTGGTCCAGGCAACCCTCCCCGGGGGTCTCCATCAGGGAAACCTCGGTGTTACCATAGCAAAAATCGCCGCAAGATAAGACTTATGGAATAATCCGCAATCCTATGAACTTAGCTCGCTTCGCTCACAATTGGAATAATGGAATATTGGGTTAAAAGGTCTCAAGGGGAACCAAAGGAAAGAGGCGTGAAGTCCTACCTGAAGACAACTGTCCTGATCCTTATTGCTTATGCGGCCGCCGGATGCTCGAAAAATCTGCAAGGAGTCTCATCTCATAGACCAGGCCATGAATCAACCTCAGGCGTGTCGTCTCCAAACCATC
>DAOURD010000008.1:0-10384 GCA_030625295.1 Desulfobacterales bacterium
AGTTGGGATCAGCTAGTTAAAGTGTCATGAAAGCAAGGATGCTAAAAATTTAAAAGGCGTAAAATTTTATGATTTTGGCAAGCTAGTTACACTCCGCCTGTTTCAGCCAAACCTAAACACCTTGGTGCGGCAGAAGTTGGCAAGAGCCTCGTATTTTTGTCACTTTTTGGTTATTGTAATATCAAGAGTGCTACGGAAGGCTGAACTCATTTGAGAAAAGGTGAAGGGTCGTAAAGCGTTTGAAAAATCTATAAGGCGGGTTTTTGATGAACTGATGGAAGAGCGACAAAAAGAAGGATAGACTATGGATTACATCACATGCAGCCGAACCAAATCCAAGTATCGGGTCGCAGTGGTTATATGTGAAACCTGCAAGCGAATGGTGAATTGTCCTGATTACTTGAATTACAGACAGCCGTCGTTATTTCCGCAGTTATTGAAGGGAGAGAGATTTACCAAAAGGCGTGTCCCCAATAGGCCGGGCAGGTGAACGAGACCAAGCGAAGGCGGAGAATAATGCCGAGTACTGTTTCAATAAGATTGGGATGTGAGATTGAAAAAGTGATTTATGAAAGCCGAGGTCGAGGTAAGATTACATCGACTCAATATAAAACATGGCGAGAAACGTTTACTGTTCCTGAGGAAGGATACAACAAAATAAATCTCACCTGCCCGATATGCCATAGTTCCTTTGAAGTAAAAGTCTATAGTAAGTCAAAGGCCCGTCTTAGAAAGCTTTATTTTGCCTCTTGTTTCCTTACAATCGCGGCATGTGGGATCGTCTTTGCAGTATTTGCCCACAGAGAAAAAAAAGGGTTTATAGGTTATAGCTTAGCGGCACCCTTCATCTGTTTCACCGTATGGCAGTTGTTAAATGTTGTTCGCGGAAGGTTTGATGCTAGTGATGTCGTGTCTCATGCACGAGGGAAGGTGCACAAAATTTTTGATGAACGAAAGATTATATTTCCCGATCAATGAAGACATACCTTACAGCATAGCTCGGCGCCTATCTGAAACTCAAACGTTAGGCAAATATAGAGCAGTAACGTGCTATCAACGGTTCACGGTGTTTATGAGATGAAATCTTTCACCATCACCACCCTGGGATGCAAGGTAAACCGCTATGAATCAGAAGCGATTTCCGAGCAACTGCAAAACCGGGGGTGGCGCCTGACAGACAAAGGGGCTATGGCAGATCTTTGTATTATCAACACCTGCACGGTCACTGGAAAGGCAGCCATGCAATCCAGGCAGGCTACAAGAAAAGTTATCCGCAACCATCCAGGAGCCTTTGTGATGGTCACAGGCTGCTATGCTCAAATAGCGCCTGAGATTTTCAGTTCCATGCCGGGCGTGCATTGTGTCGTAGGGAACGCCTTCAAAGACCAGATCCCACAACTGATCAGCCGTCAAAAGGACCATGGGCCTGCTATGACCCTTATTGAAGATCTCTCAGCTCCCCGCCCGTTTCAGGACCTCCCTGTCACCAGGTTTGGGAATCGAACGCGTCCCTTTCTAAAAATCCAGGACGGCTGCGACGCCTTTTGTGCCTACTGCATTATTCCCTATGCACGCGGCCGGAGCCGGTCCCTGACACCAAAAATTGTTATGGAAAGAATAAGGAGCCTGAAAGAGCGCGGATACGCAGAGGCCGTCCTTTGCGGAATCAATATCGGCCGGTACGGTCAAGATCTCACTCCAGCCACCTCGTTTAGCAGGCTAATGCAGTTGATCGACACCGACCAAGGGGTGAAACGATTGCGCCTGAGTTCCATCGAACCTACCGAATTGTCAGAAGAGCTCATTGGGCAACTGGCAAGCTCCAGGCGTATTTGTCCACATCTCCATATACCGCTGCAAAGCGGAGACGACAAGGTGCTCAAGTCCATGAATCGGCCCTATACCTCACAATTTTATAGAGACCTGGTTCACCACATCATCAATCTGATGCCTGATGTGTCCATAGGTGTTGATGTACTAGTAGGATTTCCGGGAGAGACTGAAAGGGCCTTTGAAAACACGTGTCGCCTGATTGAGCGACTCCCGATTGCCTATCTTCATGTCTTCCCCTTTTCCATGCAGAGGCAAACCGCTGCTGCGGCCTTTCGAGATCCGGTGCTGCCGGAAGCAATCAAAAAGAGGTGCCAACATGTGCGCTCCATCGGAGAGGCCAAGCGCAGAAAGTTTTACGAAAAGTTCATTGGTTCAACATTTGAAGTCTTAATTGAAGGACAGCGGGACAGGGCCACAGGATATCTGAAGGGCTTAACCAAGAACTATATCCCCGTGCTTGTGGAAGGGGATGATGAATTGATGCACCGGGTGATTCAAACCAGGCTTACCAGAATCGAGCATTGTAGAGTCTTTGGTGAGAGTCTGTCCGACCAATAGATTTCGTAACTACTAGATTTCTTAGCCCAGAAACATTAGGTATGCCCTGTCAGGAGTTTGACGCTCTTCCAGATTCCCATATGTAGTCCTCGCCCAGGTTACCACCCTCGCTATTGACAAGCAGTAATCCAACATGTTGATATTATTCTCATTTTAGATTCCTGTAAAAAATAGAATCCTGGCACGAAATTCGCTATAAGATAGCAGAGTGATTGCGATGATATGAACTTAGCTCCGCTTCGCTCCGCAATTGGAATAATGGGTGGAGAGGATTGAGATCTGAACAGGGTCAATAAATAGCTATGATTTCAATAAGTTGTAGAACTTCCGAGGCGTTGATTTAGGTGCGTTATGCGTGTACTACCCTTGTTTTCTCGAGTGACCGTTTCTCTCATGGCTCTCATTTCCATGATGGTGCTCCTTCCATCCTTCGCTTTTCCCGCCCAGGAAAACGCTTATCCGGTCTTTGATAACTTTCCGCTTCCTGAATCCGTAAGCCTGTGCGGTGAGCCAATGCCACTTGAAAACCGCCGTGTCCGGGAAATGCTGGACCGAGAATTTACCATAGCTGTCTGGGACCGGGCCCAGGTTTTCATGTGGCTTAAGCGGGCGGGACGTTATTTCCCACACATTGAAAAGAAGCTCGCTGAGGCGGGAATGCCTGATGACCTGAAGTACCTTGCCGTGGCTGAGAGTTCTCTTCTCACCCATATCCGATCCAGTCAGGGAGCCATCGGACCATGGCAGTTTATGGCGCGCACCGCTCAAGGCAATGGCCTTCGCAAGGACCACATGGTGGACGAACGGCTGAGTTTTGAGCACTCTACTGAAGCAGCCCTTAAGTACCTTAAGCGCCTTAAGGATATGTTCGGTACCTGGACCTTAGCACTAGCCGGGTACAATTGCGGCAAAACCCGCCTGAAAAAAGAAATAGAGAAGCAGAAAGTCACCGGCTATTACAGGCTCAACCTGCCTCTGGAGACTGAGCGATTTATCTTCCGCATCGCGGCTATCAAGATTATCATGGAAAATCCGAAAACCTATGGATACAGGCTAACACACGAACAGGTATACAGGCCTATTGAGTGCGATACAGTACCGGTCAAAATCCCGGTCCAGCTCCATATAAAGGATGTTGCCCGTGCCCTGGGTACGGACTTTAAAGTCCTCAAAGAATTCAACCCGCAGATACTTAACTGCTATCTGCCCGCCGGGCATTACACGATTAAGGTTCCATCCGGGCTGGCTTCCAGGATGACTACTGTTTTGAAACAACTCACCCGCACAGCCTCCCGCCGCATGAAGAAGGCTTCTGATCGTTATTACGTTGTTCAACCGGGCGATACTTTAAGCCATATTGCCGGGCGAAAAGGAGTGCCAGTGGTCACGCTGAAAAGACTCAACGGAATCCGAGGCTCCCTGATCATGGTGGGGCAGATGCTTCGGGTGAGTCCTTAGAACTTGGCGAAGGGCCAGAAGGAGAAAGGAGGCGGGGCTATTGGGGCTTCCAATTCATTACTTGCCCCCGGGCCTTTTGATATTGCATCAGGATCAGTTTACGAGGGAAGTCAGGGTTCGAAAGATAGGCAAGGCTTGCCGCCAGGAAGCGCTCCTTTAGCCCATTGAAGACTTGGTCCTTTTCAGTTTCGGCAATGAAGTTGCGCGTCTTTTCGTGGCGGTAGGTGACCTTGTCGCTCACTGCCGCCCGTATGTCATGAAAGGAGATGTCTGGTGTGCCTTCGCCTTGAAAGTATTCTGGCTTCACCTCGACGTCGATACGGGCAATAAAAGAGACCAGCCACCGATCTGCGGCCACCGGTCTTGAGCGGTCATAAAATTCCAGGGTCAGGCCGTTTTCAAGCTTTATTTTGTCAATTAGTTTGTCTTTCATACCGCAATCAAAACTCCAAGCCAGGACCAAAAAAACAATTCGTGATTATCCTTATGAACTAAACTCGTTCCAATATCAAACCTCAAAAAGGCTCAGTTGTGAATCCTCTTTCTTGCGCGCTGGTCTTGCTGAAAAAGGTTTCTTGTGTTCTTTTAGATCTTCTTGAACGGCCTCAAGAAAAGAAGAGATATGCTGCAAGGTTCTCTTCCCAAACCATAGCCTCCTTTTGGCGTGGGTCAGATAGATCTTTTCCCGCGCCCGGGTCAGAGCCACATAGAATAACCTCCTTTCTTCGAGGAGATCTCCCTGTTCACCTTTTTTTCTCTGGTATGGGATCAGGCCGTCTTCACAGCCAGCGATGAAGACCACGGGAAACTCCAGCCCTTTGGCGGCATGCATGGTCATCAGGGAGACCTTTTCTGCAGCAGGGTCGTAGCAGTCCCGGGCCTTCTCAAGGGCGAGGTGAGCCAGGAAATCCACGCCCCGGCCCTCAAAGGATCTGGCCAAATCCAAAAAGGCCGTCAGGTCCTGTTCAAAGGCCTTGTTACCGGACATGGCATCCATGATGCTGAATTGATTCAGAATATGGTGAATTTGCTCATACACGCTCATGCCATTGAGAATCTCTTTGAGTTGATTCAAATGCTTTGAAAATATCCTGAGTTTGCTTCTCGGGCCTGGTTTGAGTCCGGAGATCTCGTCTGAGCGTTCAAGAGCGGTCATAAGAGAACCCCCTCTCATCTCAGACCATTGCTTTAATGCATGAACAGTACCGTCGCCGATTCCCCTTGAAGGAAAATTGAGTATCCTTTCCACATCAAAATCGCACGCAAGGGACCACCCCGCCTTCAAGTAGGAAATAAGCTCCATGATTCCCTTCCGGTTTTGAAGCTTTTCATTTCCAACCATCTGAAACGGAATGCCAGATCGTGCAAAGGCTTCCTCCAGGGCCTTTCCCAGTTCCTTGATCCGGTAAAGCACAGCAAAATCCGAAAAACCCCGTTCCTTTTTGTCTTGAAACCGGTCAATCCGCCCGCTATCCACGGAAAAGTGGCTGATCCCGCCAACCTCCTGCTCAATGGTTTTGACTATGTATTCGGCCTCTGCCCTTTCCGTGGGAAGTTCATTGACAGTCAGGGTTTTAGCACCATAGATGCCCGACCAGATACCTTTTTGTGCGCGCCTGGTATCATCCACACCGATGAGCTGCCCGGAGGCTCGTAGAATTGTTTCCGTGGAGCGATAGTTCTGCTTGAGCAGAATCCTTTTCGCGGCCGGATTATCCTCGCAAAACCTGTGAAAATATTGAACGTCCGCCCCCCTGAATCCGTATATCGCCTGATCCGGGTCACCGATGACACAGATGTCATGGCCCTCTGGTGCGAGGAGGCGGATAAGACGATACTGGGCATAATTGATGTCCTGATATTCGTCCACAGATATGAAAGAAAACCTGCTCTGATATTTTCTACTGATGGCCTCATTGCCTTCAAAGAGCCTGACTGTCCTAAAAACAAGGTCGTCAAAATCAAGGAGATGGTTCTTGGAAAGGAGTTCTTGATATGACGCGTATATGTTTGAAAACTGGTCCGGTAAAGGCGTATCAAGTCTACCCGCCAGGTCATCCTCTGGTGAAAGCATGCGCTGTTTGGCCAAGGAAGTTAGGCCCAGAATATGATCCGGATCGGACTCCGAAGGAAAAGAAGCACTTTCCGCCTCCTGGATGGCAATCTTGACCATGTGCCTGCGATCCGCTTCATTTAGTATGGACACGGGACCACTTATTCCGAGCGCATCTGCCTCACGGGTTATGATATCAAGACACAAGGCGTGAAAGGTCTTAATGGTAAGCATCTTCCACGCATTTGAGTCGTCAACAAGCCTCCTTAACCGCTCGGCCATCTCCTGGGCGGCCTTGTTTGTGAAGGTGACGGCAAGCACCTGCTCAGGCCGGGCAGTCCCCTTCAGGAGCAAATAGGCGATGCGGTAGGTCAGAGTGCGCGTCTTTCCGGTTCCAGGCCCTGCCACAATCAAAAGGGGACCACCTTTGTGTTGCACTGCCTCTTGCTGGGCTTCGTTCAGATTCTGCAGAAGGTCCACTTGCTCAACGACCTGCGGGACAGGTGATATCACTGCTTCCTCTACTTTTCCTATGGGAGGGGAGGGCTTGGGAGGAGAGAAATGCGGAATGAAATCCCTTTTGGTTGAAAGCGAACGGCGGGAGGGCAAAACCGTAAAGAGGCTATTTTGCCCGAGGAGTTGGGTACGTTCCTGGTTGTCGAAAAGCGAGATCGTGCCAAACTCGCCGTCGTATCCCGGGGCGATACGGACCTGGTTGTTTCGCATTCTGCTGATCGCTTCGGCGAGCAGGGGTGGTCCGTGTCGCTCAAGGGCATCCAGGGACGTCTTTCTGAGGATCTCAAATTCCGAGCCGTGCCTTTCAAGAAGTGTCCGGTAGGCGCCGGCTACCTTCTTGCTCTTTGGTCCTACCTGAAGAACCTCCGATAATATGTCTGTCAAGGGAAGAAGGCTTGTGTACGGGTGTGTCCCTTCCGGTTTTGCCCCGGTTTTGCGGTCAGCCAGTTCTTCTACCCGGTACACGACTCCAATGGTGACGGGCCTGCCGCAAACAGGGCAAAGCCCTTTATTTTTCATGGTTTCAACGGGGGAGAGTCTCACCCCGCATTTTCGGTGGCCGTCAAAATGATACTTTCCCTTCTCGGCAAAGTATTCAAGGGTGCCCAGAAAACGCTTTGGATCACCGGATTTCAGTGCGTCTCTAATTGCAAAGTAGGAAAGGTCTGTGTCAAAAAGGTTTGCTTCCCTTCCCAGATTGGACGGAGAATGGGCATCGGAATTGGAGACCAGAGTGAGCCCATCGAGGAATGAGACCCGCCAGTTCATGGCAGGGTCTGAGGAAAGACCGGTTTCCACAGCAAAGATGTAGGTCGTCAGGTCGTCAAAGCATTCCTCAAGTGAGTCAAAACCGGACCTGGAACCAAGTACTGAAAACCAGGGAGTCCAGATATGGGCCGGGATCAGGAAGGCATCTTCCGAGATGTCAAGCACGATTTCGAGGAGCGACCTGGAATCGAGCCCGAGGATCGGCCTCCCATCCGAGCTGATATTGCCAATCCGGCCAAGTCTTTGGTTGAATTTTTCTGCCAGCTCAAACTCGGGCATAAAAACCAAATTGTGAACCTTGCGGGTCTTTCCATCCTTCTTATAGATGCTGCTGATCTCGACACTGAGCATGAAACGTACAGGCCCTGTGCAACTGGGTGGAACCATGTGGTCTGTTTGGGCTGCAAACTCCGGCTTTAATTCAAAAAGGCCGTTTTCTGCCGGTTGAAGCTTCTGGGACAACTCTGAAAACCACTGAGGGTGGGTAAAATCTCCGGTGCCAACAACGGTAATCCCTTTTAGCTGGGCCCAGAGGTTCTGGTGCTCCAGATTAAGGTTTTTCGCCGTTGCCCGTGAAAGGTACGAATGGATATGAAGATCAGCAATGAATTGCATTTAGAATTTCACTTTCGGGACCTCTTGTTTTTCCTTGGGCACTTCAAAGAAGGTGGCTTTTTCAAATCCGAACATCCCGGCTATCAAGTTGGTCGGAAAACTACGAATCTTTGTATTGTAAGCCTTTACCGCCTCGTTGAAACGCCGCCGTTCCACTGAAATCCTGTTTTCTGTCCCTGCCAGTTCGTCCTGAAGACGGATAAAATTGGCATTGGCCTTCAGATCAGGATACCGCTCCACTACCACTAACAGTCGGGCCAGGGCCGAAGAGAGTTCGTTATTGGCTGCAATCTTCTGGCTGATGGCGCCGGCCCCGGCCACCTTCGAACGTGCCTCGGTCACCTTCAGTAAAACCTCCTTTTCGTGCTTGGCATATCCCTTTACGGTTTCCACGTAATTGGGGATCAGGTCGTAGCGGCGCTGGAGTTGATTTTCCACCTGTGCCCAGGCCCCCTTTACGCCCTCGTCCATAGTGACGAGGCTGTTGTAGGTCCCCTTCAGATACCCAAAAGGGATCAAGATAACCAGCAGAACAACCCCTATGACGATGAGCGTGGTTTTCTGTCCTTGTGTCATTGAACCTCCTTGTTCAGCCCGTCCACGACTTTCCAGAGTTTTTGGACCTCCTTTAGGTAGGCTTTAAATAGTCTGTTGATCTCAGGGCCGCTTAGCTTGACCCTTTTTTCTTTAACGTCAAGGAGCTTTTCAAAAAGACCGGTGTCCATCTGGAAGGCCTGGCAAACGTTTTTGATGACATCGCGTTTGTGGCGGGGAAGCTCTTCTCCTTTCAGATGAAGGAGCCCGTTGAAGATGGCGACAAATGCACCAAGAGACTGGGCTATGAGTTGCTGGAGGTCCTTTCCCTTGCCCCGGCTCTCTAAGAATGCCTCCCTCAAAAGTAGCAACTTGCCCTTTACCTCCCTTTCACATTGCATTCTCAAGAACCCCCGGTCAAAAGACAGATCCTTCAGGATATCCTTGCCATAAACAAGTTCATAACTGTTCCGGAAATTGAGATACTCGATCGGAAAAACATCCAATGATGTCCTGACATACGCCTCGGTCAGAAACAGGGGTGTGGTCACATTGCGCTTTTTCCACCTGGCAATGAGGTCAAATGCCTGGTCAAGGGAATCGATTCCCTCTTCAGTAAGCACAATCATGAAATTGATGTCTGATTTGCCAGGAATGTAGTCGCCGCTTGCCGCACTCCCGTAAAGTATGAAGGAAATCAGATCATCGCCGAAAAGCTGCGTGTAATTGTCAATGATGCCTGGAAATATTTCCTCCGGATCTTTCGGAGCCTTAGACATGAGATGTTCTCCTGTTTCGGAATGCGGAATGCGGATTTCGGAATAAACGATTAAAGAGTCTTATCTCCCAATTCGCAACCTGAAATTTGGTAACTTGCTCAAAAAGCACGGCTAATTCCCTGAAACTGTGATTTCCTGTCATTGCGAGGAGTCCCGATGAGATCGGGACGACGACGCAATCTCACCGCTATCAAAGAGATTGCTTCGCTTCGCTCGCAATGACAAAACCCCACCTTATTGAGAAGTTGCGAAATTTGTCATCAGTGATCACTCATTGGTAATCAGCCATCCCATTCCGCAATCCGCATTCCGCAATCCGCATTCCCTAGAAGCTGCCGCCAGCGCCGCCTCCTCCGCTCAAACCGCCGCCAAAGCCACCAAAACCGCCACCAAAGCTGCCAAAGCTGCCACTAAAGCCTCCCCGTCCATAGCCTCCATAGTATCCTCCTCTTCCCATGAACAAAAGGAGGAGGAGCGGCCAGAGCCCACCTCGCCCCCTCCCCACGGAAAAGAGGACCAAGAAAAAGAGCAAGAGGACCACCAGGGACGACAGGCCAGAGCGCCTCTTCACTGGCCGTTTCAAAGGGACCTGTCCGGTCAGGCTGACACGCGCATCCTTGGCAATGATGCTGGCTATTGCAAGGGTACCATTCAAAAGCCCTTCCCCAAACTGATTACGCTTCAAGTAGGGGATGATATACTGGTCGCGGATCTCGCCAGCCAGCCCGTCGGGAATAAGCCCCTCTATTCCGTAACCGATCTCGATACGCATTTTACGCTCTTTGAGTGCGACAAGGATGAGGACTCCTCGATCTTCGCCCTTTTTCCCAATGCCCCATGCGGCATACAACCGGTTGGCGTACTCGTTGTAATCTTCACCACCAATGTCTGGCATGGTGACCACGACCACGGGCACATCCGTCTTTCTCAAAAGCTCATCAGTCACTTGTGCCAGTTTTTGTTCATACTGGGGCGAAATGACATTGGCAAAATCATTGATAAGCCCCAAGCGCCTTGGGAATGCATCGGTGGCATAATTTGCAATTGGGCATGCGAGTGTCAAGAAAAGGAGAATCAGAAGGGCAAGCCCATTCTTCACATTCGAATATTGTCGATTAGTGATCATAACGACGTCTCGGAATTTCTACAACCGGTTGTAATCATTTATCTTTCAGTGGCGGTTTTCTGTACTATCAATATGGAATAGTGGAATAATGGAATGTTGGGGATGAGAAGCCGAAAGAAATCATTTTCTAATCGTTTTCATTCC
>DAOURD010000052.1:0-6639 GCA_030625295.1 Desulfobacterales bacterium
TATCAAGTTTTGACAGGGTGTCGAGCGCCAGTGCCCGTGCCGTTTCATAATCATGTTGTGTTGGCATGTCTCAAATGTGTCCAAACCCATTCTTTCACAGACATGATGACACAAAGCACATGCTTAGTAAAGAGAGGAAAAGGTTGATGAGGAATCCAATAAAAAAAGGAGCCACCTTATCGGTTAACCCCTTGGTTTTATTGGCACGCCCGGCCCGACTCGAACGGGCGACCTACGGATTCGAAGTCGGGCTAACCACATGAAACTACAGGTAAAATATAGTAATAGCAGGTAACCTTGATGGACCGTCATATGCCGAGTAATCTTTGGACTATTTCCGGTCGCAGGCTGACAAGGTTTTCCAAGATCAAAAGGGCTTCCTCAAAACTGATCTTTCCGGGAATCAGATGAAGCATCTCCACGTATTACCTTCGGTTCACATTCGCAAAAAAGAAGGCGGCCTCCAAAAAAGACTTGACAAATCCACATAGCAGGATGTCATCTATCTCCCTGGCCCCATTTTGCATGCAACTCAATTCCTCCGTTTTGTAAAGGGGTAGGGGGATTTCAAGGCAGCCATTTATGGACAACAGACGTCCAGGATGTGTCAGGCGGCAGCTTTTGAGATTTTCCAAATCAGGGTATTAGCGGAAGAGGATGAGCAAAATGGATGTACAAAAAAAACGATTCGGGATCATGGTTTCCGAGAGTCTTTTCACAGAATTCAAAAAACATGTATCAAAAGAAAATACAACGATCCCGAAAATCATCGCTCAATTTATGATGAACTACACAGATTATCTGGATTCCTCCTTTCTCGATGGGGTAGAATCGTCTCGCAGGAAAGGAATAAGAAAGGCTCAGGTGACAATGATGTTGCCTGCGGATGTTTGCCTCGCGTTCAGAGAAAAGACAAAGAACGACTGTCTTTCGATAAGCGCGGTGATCGAGCGGTTTATGCATAACTATATCAGTTTCATGACAGCAGAAAACACGGGCGTTAGTCTAAAACGACCAAATCGGAATGCGAACATCCCAAACAGGAATCACAGTTGAACGTATGGGTGTAGGATCGGATTTTCAGTCGATGGATCAGCATCTTTCGAAGGCTCTTTCGCGCTTGCCGGTGAAGCTCGCTAAAATCCTAAGCTTTCGTTATGGATTGGGGAACGCGAAGCGGCACGATCATGATGAAACCGCCAAGAAACTGAATATAACAATGGAGCAAGCCGTGGAATTGGAGAGCAAGGCGGTCCGGAAACTGCGACATCCCAGACTCTCCAAACCTCTGGTTCAAACCTTTGATCGCCTGAATGATAAAATCTGGATGGACATATCGGAAAAAATTAACGATTTCAACAGCGTGGTTCTTCGAAAAAATTATTCCACAGAAACGGCCCGGAAATTGCCGGGGGAGATCCTACTGGTTATGCAGTGCATATACGGCGGAATCGAGAGTTGGCTTTCCAGCCACGCGTGTGAAACCGATGTCGCCTGGTTCCGCAGCGATCATTCCAACGATTTCATAATAGAAATTTGCTCTAAAATGAAACAAATCGACAGGGAACCCTTTTTCCCCATACCCGTTGGTTTTTTCCTGGATCGATTCCAGTTGGATTTCAACGTGTTGGGTTTGTTGATCATTCTTGATCAAAATCAACTCGATTTCTATCAAGGCCATATCGCCCCTCGGCCTCTTTCGAGTCTCGACATGCGGGCCATACGGATTCACCTCCTCTTATTATATCAGCATCCCGGAACAATGGTGGATTTCGATCAAATCATCCACGCATACAACGACCTTTACCTGGATGATGAACTAACCTTGAGTATCCTTCGATCAACAGTGGAAACAAAGACCAATCTGTTTCGCTTGACCGGAGACGGGAGATGCTGCGCCACCGGGTCGGTTGACGACATCGAGCCGTATGACCAGATGAACGAGAACTCGGGGTCGGAGGAAAAGAAGAGACCATATATATTCACGCGCCCCTGGTCTGAAACAAAAGCCGGGATTCTGGTGAAGGAAATCCTGGAGGCCAAAGGGATCTGTCGTAGAAAGGATATTTTGCTGTCATTTCAGAAAAAAACCGGTCATCGATATACCGCTTGCGAGTATGACGTGCCTGTCGTCAGCGCCGTATTATACAGCGACCCCGATATTGTGGAATTGGCACCGTCCATATACGGTCTGAGGTCAAAATTGAGGAAACAGGCGCCGGAAGCATCCGATTTATTATTAAGCAGCCGTGATTGTAAAAAATATGTCACTGGTCGCTATGCCGGGGAGCCTATGAACACATTTCCTCTCTGGACTGCGGCTATGGAGTTCAAATGGTGTATGTGGCTCGAAAGAAAGATGCTGGGCATGAAAAACGACGGATCCAAGCGTTATTACCATCAACATCGGTCTTATCAAAAGTTGTTAGAATCCTTGTTATGCGTATCCGATCCGGATCAATGGCCTATTGAGGAAAACGAGAAAACCATTTGGCGTTTTCGGAAGCAGGCATGGGGAATATACCACTATCGCATCCAGATTCCGGACGATATTTGGAAAAATATGTCATCGCTGCAGGATCTTTTCACGGTTGGTAACCTGGCAAAACAATTGGGATACATGAATTGCCTTCGCACAAACCAGGCGCTCGCGATAAGCCGGATCAGCAGCCCGACGGCTGTTAAGACTCTATCACTTCTCATAATATTGGAGATGCTTTCACCAGCGGAGAACTGGCAAAAAATGCATCACATTGGAGATCGAATGGATGACCGGCTGTTATCAATGATTCGGGAAATTCGCAAGAAAGGTTTTTTGCACTGGGATGACTATATCGGGCGTTCGCTAAGAGAGGATATCCAAAAGATGGAGGGAACAAAGAATATTGGATGGGTTGATGAGAAGATGATCCAGTGCATTTCGAGAGAGTTGTCCGGCAAACCCGTATCCTGCCACAATATGGATAAGAAATCCGAGAATGAAGAAAAAATAGAAAACAACAAACAGTCCGTAATAAAAAGCCAATTAAGAAAAAAAATCCCCGAGCAGTTGGAGTTGGCTTTTTGATAACCCAGTCCCTGCGTTATCGGTCGAAATCCTCGACGACGTACCAACCAGTACGCCTTACTCGTATTTTTTCCTCTGGCCTTGTGAAACAAGTTAGTTCGCTTCGCTTACAATTGGAATACTGGAATGTTGGAATACTGGAATATTGGGTGTAAGACCCGCCCGCCACTGCGAGGCACGAGCGGGCAGGGGATTTTGGTCTTTTTTTCTTTTACATCATTCCAATATTCCATCATTCCATTATTCCCTGATCGAACTTACAATAGCGCCAATAAATATCTATAATTTCAATAGGTTGTAGAAATTCCGAGACGTTTAAACTGGCCCATCTAAGAGAGGCCGTAGAAAGAAATAATGAAGAGGGGAAGCATTTTTTCATTGAAGATTATATTTTCAGCGTATGTTGAAAATATACTTTTTGGTGAAAAAGCTTGACACAAATCGTTTTTCACCTTAGAATCATTTTTCAACAAACGCTGAAAGAGGTATTTTGAATGAGGATATCGGGTGATCAGCTCGAAAAGAAAGCCAGGGAAGCCCTACGTTCCTGCCTATCCCGTGTTCCTTTCCTCAAAATCGAAGCCATCAAAAGGGAGACCTCTAAGGAAAGGGTTGCGCCTGATTTCCTGATCAAAATCGCCTTGCCCGAGGGTGAGAAGTATCTGGTTGTGGAGACAAAGGCCAACGGCCAGCCGCGCCTGGCCCATGAGGCGGTCAATCAGATTCTGCGCTATCGGGATTTTTATCCTGATGCCTATGGAGTCTTTCTGGCCCCTTATGTCTCTCCAAAGGCAGGTGAAATATGCCGGCAGGAAGGAATAGGATACCTGGACCTGGCCGGGAATTGCTATTTGTGTTTTGACAGGGTCTATATTGAGCAGGAAGGGAGACCGAACCCTTTCAAAGAGAAAAGGGATCTGCGCTCCCTCTATTCGCCAAAGGCGGAGAGGGTACTCCGGGTCCTGCTGAACAAAGCCGGAAGGGCCTGGAAAGTCGAGGAGTTGGCTCAAGAGGCCCAGGTCAGCCTCGGGCAGGTCTCCAATGTGAAAAAGCTGCTCATGGACCGTGAATGGATTCTGGTAGATAAAAGGGGTTTCATTCTGAATAAACCCGAGCAACTTCTCAAAGAATGGCAGGAGAATTACTCCTTTCGTAGGAACCAAATCCTGGATTTCTATTTCATGAAAGGCCAAGCCGAATTTGAAGCGGATTTGGTTGAGTGTTGCAATCGCAAGAATCTGAAGTACGCCTTTACTGGCTTTTCAGGTGCTGCAAGGTTTGCGCCTGCTGTTCGATATCAGAGGGCCATGGCATACCTGCAAGACCTCGATGAAGGCCTGATTTCTCAACTGGCTCTAAAAAGGGTTAGCAGCGGGACGAACGTGAGCCTCTTCATACCCTATGATGAAGGAGTCTTTTACGGTGCCTGTGAACTCAACGGGGCTCAAGTAGCCTCTCCTGTCCAGGTCTATTTGGACGTTCGCAGTTTTCGGGGTCGGGGGGAAGAAGCGGCCCAGGTACTTCTTGACCAGGTGATCAAACCGACATGGTAACTCAGAGGGATTATACCGAAGAATTGGTCAGGGCGGCCCGATCCGTGCTAGTTGAGCTTGTGCACCTTCTCGGAGAGTACTGGAAAAATATTGTCCTCGTAGGCGGCTGGGTCCCGGACCTTTTGTTGACCAGAAAGGAAAGCCCGCACATAGGAAGCATTGATGTTGATCTGGCGTTGAATCACCTGGAGCTCAGAGATGAGGGATACAAGTCGATCCAATCTTTGTTGGTTGAGAGGGGGTATGTTCAGGGCAAACAGCCTTTCATTTTCCACCGGAAGCTGATGGTTGAAGGAAATGAGATTACGGTTCAGGTTGACTTGCTCTCTGGTGAATACCAGGGGACAGGGGAAGGCCATCGGCACCAAAGGATCCAAGGAGGTCTTGCGCGTAAAACAAGAGGTTGTGATCTTGTCTTCGACAATCCTGTCGTCGTGACCATTGAAGGGGAGTTGCCCGGTGGAGCAAGGGATACGGTAAAGGTTCGCGTAGCATCTATTGTGCCATTTCTCGTCATGAAAGGCATGGCCCTTGATGAACGTTTGAAAGAAAAAGATGCCTGGGACATCTACTACTGCATCCAGAACTATCCTGGTGGCCTGGACTACTTGATAGAGGAGTTCCGGCCGCACCTGGAGCATGGCCTGGTCAGAGAAGGCTTAGACAAGATCGCGAAGCACTTTGCATCAGAGAAGCATGTGGGCCCAGGATTCGTGGCTGACTTTGAAGAAATAGCAGACCCCGAAGAAAGGGCAATCCGAGAACGGGATGCATATGAAAAGGTGAGGTACCTTCTCCGGAAGTTGGAAGCCCTATGAATTTCAAGCTCAAAGAAGTTTTTCAGGGTAAGGTCGTTAACAAGGCCCATACGATCAATTCCCTATTATCTTCAACTCATCATCAGCAATTCCAAAAAGTATGGCTTCCCACAGGAGTACGTCACATTTCTTGAGTCAATCCAAACAAAAGACTAATCATCGTGCCCATGTTGCCGCAATTAACAGCACTGCATCACATCTCTCGTTTTGAGAAGACCCACGGAAGCACGAATGTCTTCTCTACCTGACTCCCACATCTGTTAGTCTCCGGTGTTTTCCTGTCACACCCTGCCACTTTTTGCCCCCCTTCTTTGATTTCACTGCCAATAGCCGCGTATCCTTCCGCCTGATCCCGATCAGACTCCCTCAAGGGGTTCAACCCATCGAGTAGGTATGTGCTGACACTTCGACACGGGATACCTTGGTTCAATGGGGCGACGTGAATTGTCGCAGATCTGCAGTTCAGCTACAAGTACGGCATACGAGTAAGTATGAAAACCGCCAAAACGGAGGAATCGGGACGCTGCGGAGGAATCGGGACGCTGCGGAGGAATCGGGACGCTGGTAAAAAAGTAACAAAGCCTTATTCGATTAGTTGCAGCCCGTTTTCACGGGCAATGACTTCTCCCCTTTCTACCGAGAACCCCACACCAGGAGGGCTCATTTCCAACCGCCGGGCCAGTTCTTAAAACGACATCCCCAACTCACTGACTGCCCAAAAGCAGAAAAGACTCCTTGCCTTCACTTTTCAAAGAATTATCACGAAAGCACGAAAGGTTGAAAACACGAAAAAATGCCGGTAACTGGCATGATTTCATAGTAAGTGATGACTCTATGTGCCACAGCGCAGGAAACCATCCCCCGCAACTTGATTCTCATGTCTTCTTTCGTGTTTTCGTACTTTCGTGTTTTCGTGATTGATTTTGAATAGTTTCTTAACCGCACAGATGCAAATCTTTCGACGCTCGATTCCACGGATCATGATGTGATGCAGGACTCCGGGTGCCTGCCCGCCACCTGCCCGCCACCTGCCCGCCATTGCCAGAGGCTGTGTGCGATTTCGGGCTGATGACAAGCAGGCGTTGGCAGGCGGGCCTGCCCGCCATTGCCAGCAATGCTAGCATTTGACCTGCCCGGTGTACCTGGCGTTGGCAGGCGGGTGCCGGCACATAAGCTCAATGCTGTCTCAGGCGTTGGCAGG
>DAOURD010000213.1:0-4162 GCA_030625295.1 Desulfobacterales bacterium
GACCCACACAGACCTTGGAGCGGTTTTCGCCCCGCAGGTAGGTGCCAAACGCCTTACCAATCAGAACCACATCCTGGTCGGTCAAGTCCTTGTCCACAACTCCTCTAATGTCATATTCTCTAAAGATTTCAGGATTCATAGCACCTCCAGGTCAGTCATTGGCCATTGGTCATTTGTTATTTGTTAGTTATATTTGTTATTTGTTAGTTATAGATGAAAGTGAGCTAAAGCCCGCCCTGGCGCGACATGCTTGAATTAATCTACTAAGCCCATAATCCCGGTCTGGGCCAGGGTGAACTAAAGTGCCCCGCATTCCCCTCAGGCCTCAAAATGACCTGGCAATGACCAGCACCCCCAAGAGCCAGCAGTAGGGAGCAAATACATGAAGGTCTCCTTTTTTCACCAGGTGAATCAGGACCCTCAGGGCACCATACCCCACAACCGCAGCCATGAAGGCCCCCACCAGTACCACCACGGCGGGCGGAAAGCCCGAGGCCAGGGCCTCGCCCAATTCCAGGACCATAGCCCCCAGGATGGCCGGAATAGACAGAAGGAAGGAATATCTGGCAGCAGTCTCTCGATCTATACCTCTGAACAGACCCGTGGCAATGGTGGCTCCAGAACGAGAAATCCCCGGCAAAATAGCCACCCCCTGGACCATACCTATGAACAGGGCATCCCTGATCGTGAGCTGGGCCGCATTGCGTCCCCCTCGTTTAAGCCTCCGGGTAAGCCACAGCAACAGCCCTGTGACAAAAAGCATAATCCCTACAATCTGGATGGATGAAAAGACCTTTGCGGCCACGGGCAGAAATAACAAGCCCAGGAAAACGGTTGGCACCGTCCCCACAAGGATAAGACCGAGCAACCTCATCTCTGGCTTTTGGTAAAGGCTTTGCCAAAGACTATCTTTCCCGATAGACCAAGTAGAAACTGAGAAAAGTGTGGTGACAATCTCCTTGAGGTCTTTGAAGAAAAACACGCATACGGCTACCAGGGTACCTACATGAACCGAGACATCAAAAAAGAGCTCCGGTTCTCTTAAACCAAACAGGTCTTGAAAGAGCACCAAATGTCCGGAGCTGCTGACGGGCAAGAACTCGGTCAAACCCTGGATGATACCCAGCACAACAGCATAGCGGATCTCCATGCCCACCTCACTCCCGGGTGGACTGGAAAGGGATGTGTCCCTCTAATGCCATTTTGATTTTCTGCTTCAGCTCGCTCAGATCTGCACTCTTGACAACATAGTAATCGGCTGCGATCGATTTGAGGTCGCCTTTATAGGAAGAGTAAGCTGAACAGAGAATGACAGGGATGTTATAGAATTCCTTCCGGATATCCTGCAGCAAGTCTAACCCGTTATGTTCGGCCATCTTAATATCCAGGATAATCAGGTCTGGTTTTTCACTCTCAACCAATCCGATCAGACCGTGACCAGTTCCTGTGGTGGTCACGTTGTACCCTTCGTCCTCCAATTCCTCGCCATAGAGCATTCGGATGACGTCTTCGTCGTCAACGATAAGGATTTTTTTCATAAGAGCCTCCCCATTTGCTGTCTATGAGCGCAAAGGTTGCGCTCTCCGAGGCATAGGCTCGTGCCTATACGAGCCAGAGGCCTGACGGCTTGAGAACATTCACTCCGTGTCAAACCATTTTCTAAGCAGATAAGGCTTGCTCCGTTCAAAAACAATGCACTGATCTTCTATCACTTCCTCGGCCTGCTGAATGGTCATCGGCTCCAGTTCAATCACAAAGGAGCACGTGCGGCCGTAATAGAGCGGGATTAAGCTTTCCATGATACCCTCTCTGCCATGCGCACCATTTTTGTAGGCGACCGCAAAGTCAATCAATATCTCAGCCCACAGGTTGGTCGGAAACTCAAAATCGGCAAAACCGAGAGTTTTTACTTCCGAAAGTTTCTTGTAAACATTCGTGGAAAGGATTCCCTTCCAGAGGGCATCATGGCTTGCAAAGCCCGCCTGGAACTTATCATAAAGCCTTTCCAGATTTATATCGACCGGCGGGGGCATTTCCATCTCCCCAAGTCCAAAACCGAAAATCGCCGTTGGCTTACTCCACCGGACCTCTTTCCAAAAAGCCACCTTTTTTGTCATAATATCAAAGATCGTGCCCACTACTTGCAAAAACATAGGACCCAAGGATTCTCCAGGGTCTTTTGGTTTGTGGATCTTGGGCCTCCCCATGTAAGACTGGCAAATTGGTATGTCGTGACACATGGCCGTGGTCGTCATCCAAATATCAATACCAAATTCAACCACGGCCGGTGTCCAATCCCCTTGCTTTAGATAAATCTCGGCCAGTTCCCCTGAAAAGCCGAAGTCCCCCCCAATCGGTTGGCGCACCCTGCGACCGTAAATGGAGCGTGTCATCGGATAGGCAATATTGTTCGTAATGGTTCCGTCATACTTATGCCGAATATAGAGGGGTGCCACAAATCCAAAATCTTCAAAAAGTGGTTCTGCCAGATTCTTTATCCACCGCGGCGTTATGCTCTTGAGATCTGCGTCCACCACAACAACAGCCTGTGCACCGAGATCGCAGCTCTTCTTGAAAAGGTTCCTGACGTTGTTTCCTTTCCCTTTTACGCCTGGCGGTGTTGATAGGTATATCTTAGGAACCTCGGTGGGAGTATTCATGAAGGCGTCGCGGGTGCCATCCGGGGAGTTATTGTCACAGTTGATGATAACGCTGTTTTTGTTCCCAAAATACTTAATGAGGCCTTCGCTTGCCATCTGCGTGGGGTAAGAAATCAGCTTTGCCTCGTTGTACGACGGAATTCCCACAATCAGGTCAGCAGCCCGTATGTCGTTTGGATTCTCCTCTATGTGCATGCCGGAACCCCCTTGTAACCTTGAACCAATCTGAAGCAGATTAGAGCGAAGCCCTTAAATTCAATTTATACTACACATCATGAACTACGTCAACTTGACAAGGGGCAACCACCCAGATAATCTCATGTTCATACAACCATACCCCAAAGTTGACTATGAAACAAATACTCATTTTCACCGATCTGGATGCCACGCTGATCGATCACGATACTTACGATTTCAAAGAAGCCCAGCCTGCCTTGGACCTACTCAGGTCAAGGTCTATCCCGGTCATCATTTGCAGTAGCAAAACGCGGGCTGAAATCGAGGTGTATCGCAGGCGGATGGGCCTTAGCGACCCGTTCATTGTAGAAAACGGTGGGGCTATTTTTATCCCACGTCATACCTTCGACTTATCACCCCCACCCTCCCCTCCCCCCCTGGCCCAGGCCGGGTTTTCAAGGGCAACAGCTTGTTCTGCAAAAGTCGCGCCAGGGCGGGCTTCAAGCCCGCCTGCCACTGCGAGGCACGAGCGGGCAGGGGGGAGGGTTTGGGAGGGGGTGAAGTTTGTCGAAAAAGGGCCATACCGCCTGGTGGAGTTAGGTGTGCCCTACGCTCACTTGTGTACTATTTGGAGAGAAATGAAAAAGAAGAACTTTCGCATGAAGGGATTCAGCGAGATGACCATTGAGGAGGTTGCCACTTGTACGGGGCTCACCCATGAAGAGGCCCAGTTGGCCGCAAAACGTGAGTATTCAGAACCCTTCATGTTCTCTGACACGCCGGCTCAATTACGACTCCTTGAAACCCTCTTACAAGAAAAGGGGCTGAGGATCACCCGAGGAGGCCGTTTCTACCACATGACCGGACGAAACGATAAGGGAACGGCGGTCCAGATTCTGAAAATGGTATATGCTAACACATACCCTGACAAGAGGATCTGGAGTGCCGGACTGGGAGACAGTGCCAATGACATCCCCATGCTCAGGCATGTGGACATGCCCGTTGTAATCAGGAAAAAGACTGGGGAATGGGAGCACCCCCAGGGAATCGAACCAATTGTCTATTCACAGAAAGCCGGCCCAAGAGGGTGGGCTGAAATGATTCACACGATCTTATTCTAACCTAGGTTGAGCGGTTCAACGTTCACGGTTCCCGGTTGAAGAGCCCTAACTGGCTGTTAACAAAAGGATGACGCGTCAATAAAGAAAGTTCACCGTTCAAAGTTCATAGGTTCAAAGCCCGCCCTGGCGCGACACGCTCGTGAGGGACTATCACGCTCACCAACCAGGTCTGGGCCAGGGGTTGTCAACCCTGAACCGTGAACC